>NZ_LZJD01000033.1:0-45547 GCF_001666875.1 Mycobacterium sp. E802 | reverse complement strand
AAGCCAGAAACCTAGAGCCGCAACGACGTGCGCCCACCTCAAATCAACAAACCACCCACGGAAACGTCACAAGAGCCAAAAATGACCAGCTTCCCAACTCCCAACACGTGCGCTTCGGCGGAGTGGTCGTGCCGCCGGCCAGCAGTGCCATATCGATTGCCCAGGCCATCCTCAACGGGCAGATCAACGGCAACGATATCGTCGAGCAGGGCCGCATCATTGGCCTGGACCTGTCAGCGGACTGGTGCATGTCCCCGCCGGAGTTCCGCGACAATCTGCTCTATGTCACCTGCTCAGACAACGGCTTCCTGGCGCTGCGTCTCGACCCCGCCGTCTACCCACCGCGATGACCACCACCATCATCGGGCGCATCGCAGCACTGCTCATGGTGGCCGTCCTAGGCGGCATCATCGGGGCGGCGGCCACTCAGCGCGACGATCCGTCTCCCTTACTGTCCGCGCTCGATATTGGCTTCGCGCAAGACATGTCGGCCCATCACCAACAAGCGATCACTCTGTCGGACATGCTTACCGCCGACGCCGCCGGCGATGTACGAGCCTTGGCAGAACAGATCCGCTTCACCCAACTCAACGAAATCGGCCAGATGACCGGATGGCTCCAGCTGGCCGGCGCAGCACCCTCATCGGCAACACCCATGGCATGGATGCACGGCCACCACGATCACACCATGCTCGCTGCGGCCATGCCCGGCATGGCAACACCAGCAGACCTCATCCGACTGCAACGCGCCACCGGAACCGCCAACGAAACCCTCTACCTACAACTCATGCTGCGCCACCACCAAGGCGGCATCGACATGGCCGCCCACGCTGCCCAACACACCTCGACCGACATCGTCCGCCGCGCAGCTGCCCTCATGGTCGCCGATCAAACCCAAGAAATCCAGATCATGACCATCATGCTCACCCAACGCCGCGCACGACCACTGAGCTACCCATAAACCGCCGCTAGCGATTCACCCGAGGTAAGCCGAGCGCGACCATGCCGATGATGTCACGCTGAATCTCGTTGGTGCCGCCGCCGAAGGTCAGGATCAGACAGCGGCGATGGGCCTGGTCGATCTTCCCACGCAAATGCGCGCCCTTGCTGTCCGGGCGCAGCGTCGCCGAGGTACCCAGCACCTCCATCAGCAGGCGGTAGGCCTCGGTGGCCAGCTCGGTCCCGTACACCTTGGCCGCCGACGCATCCGCCGGAGAAGGCGCACCATCCACAGAGGCCAGCTCCCAGTTGATCAGCTTGAGCACCTCGGCCTTGGCATGCACCCGAGCCAGGTTCAGCTGCACCCACTCGGAGTCGATGACCCGCTTGCCGTGCACATCCACGGTGTTCTGGGCCCATTCGCGGACCCCGTCCAGCGCGACGTAGATCGGCTGCGAGGACACCAGCGCGACACGCTCATGATTGAGCTGGTTGGTCACCAACTTCCAGCCGGCATTCTCCTCGCCGACCAGGTTGGTCGCCGGGACGCGCACATCCTGGTAGTAGGTGGCACTGGTATCGGCGTCGGACACGGTGTGCACCGGCGTCCAGGAGAAGCCCTCGGCGGTGGTCGGCATGATCAGCATCGAGATGCCGCGGTGCTTCTTGGCCTCGGAGTTGGTGCGCACGGCCAGCCACACGTAGTCGGCATAGGCGATCAGGCTGGTCCACATCTTCTGGCCGTTGACCACATAGTCATCGCCGTCGCGCACCGCCGTGGTCCGCAGCGCGGCCAGGTCAGTGCCCGCACCCGGCTCGGAGTAGCCGATCGAGAAATGCAGCTCACCCGCGGCGATCTTGGGCAGGAAGAACTTCTTCTGCTCCTCGGTGCCGAAGTGCATGATCGTCGGCGCGACGCTGTTGATTGTTAGGAACGGCACCGGCGCGCCCGCGATCGCGGCCTCGTCGGTGAAGATCAGCGATTCCATCGGGGTACGCGCCTGGCCGCCGTACTCCTCGGGCCAGTTCAGCGTCAGCCAGCCGTCCTTGCCCATCTGCGCGACGGTGTCGCGGTAGACGTTGCCTCGACCCATCTCGCCCTCGGACGAGTTGAGTGCCTCGACCCGTTCGGGCGTCATCAACTTAGAGAAGTACGCGCGCAACTCGCGGCGCAGCTCCTCCTGCTCGGGGGTGTAACCGATCCGCACCGTGCCTCGCTATCCTGGTGCCGACATGGCCCGATCGCGGTGCGCCGACGTAGTCAGCACTGTGGCACCGCACTCGAAACCTCCACTGATGCACTGCTATTCACCACTACCGCGGGCATGCCGTCCAGTAATCTTGCGGTTTCGCGGCCGGGGAGCGAACAGTGCCTCGCCCATGCACGGGTCACCGCCATCGCACAGTTCAACACTTGACACTTATTACTGTTTGTCCAGCGATGGTGACGGTACCACGGGGCGTTCGAGAATTCACCGGAGTGCGCTGCACTCGCAATCCGCCGGTCTAACCGATGCCCATCGCTGGACGACGAGGTTCTCGTCGGTGCGAATCCGCCGAGATGAGCCTCAGCGCGACTCCCTCCAACGGTCGCCGACCCGGCCAGGGGTCCTGTGGTTGGCATGCGACGTGGCGTGCCCGGGATCGCTAGGTTGCGCTTCGATGACGGCCATCGCGGGGCGAGAGAACGTCGCTCAGGTGTCAGGGGTGTGACGGTTCATCGACTAGGCTCGATCGCAGCGCTCGGCATTGGCTGGCGAAAAATCGCTGTGACACCGAGGCTTTCGGCGCAATCATGTCGAAGGCATGAAAGGCGCCTTCGGCGATGTGCAGGCGGGTGGGCACGCCGGCGTCGCGCAGACGGCCGGCGTAGGTCCTCGATTCGTCGTGAAACAGATCCAGGGAGCCCACTCCGATCCATGCCGGCGCCAGGCCCGCCAAATCGGTGCGGCGAGAGGGCACCGCTGCGGCCGGGTCGGCCGAGCCGAGATACCACCGCCAGGCGATCTGATTGTCACGCGCCGACCACATCACGCGCCGACCATGATGCCCTGCGGCCTCACCAGTGCGGTCGTCGAGCATCGGGTAGACCAGCAGCTGCAATGCGGGGGTCACCTCCGCGCGGTCGCGCGCCAGGAATGCCAGCATCGCCGCGAAACCCCCACCGGCACTTGCCCCTCCGACGGCAATCCGCGCAGGGTCCACCCACGGTTGACGCGCCAGCCACTGCAGCGCCACGTAGCAATCCTCCACCGGCGTCGGATGCGGATGCTCGGGCGCCAATCGGTGGTCGACCGCCACGACTGACACGTCGCTGAAGTTCATCAGCCGGCTACAGAACCGATCCTCCTGGGCAGCACCCCCCATCACCGTGCCGCCGCCGTGAATCCACAGAAGTGCAGGTTGCGGCCCGGACAGGTCGGACAAACGATGCACCCGCACGCTCACATCGGGGTTGACGGCAACAACACTCACCCGCTTGAGCCGGCCAGTGCGGACCGCAAGATTCATCACCGCACGCGGCAGGGCCAACCCGCGGTGCAGGCCATACCCGCCGGGCAGTGCGCGAGCAACCCACCTCAACTCGCGGTGGACCTTGGCGAGTTCGGGCCCCAGTCTGGCCATCAACCATCCCTTTGATTTGACACTTATCAGATTCCGTCCATCCGTAGGCTAGCATCGACGTCGACCTCTGGTGCGACAGCTCGAACACGGGAGAACACATGCGTGCGGTGATCATGAACAGTGGCGGCGATGTCCAGGTCGAGTCGGTACCGAATCCGCAGCTGCCGGGGCCACACGGGGCCGTGATCGCCGTCGATGCCGCCGCGATCTGCGGCTCTGATCTGCATTTCTATGACGGTGACCTGCCCTCGGTCGACGGTCTGGCGATCGGCCATGAAGCGGTCGGCACGGTCGTTGAATTGGGAAGTGCGGCACGTACAGTCGCCGTCGGTGACCGGGTGATGGTGTCGTGCATCGCCGGCTGCGGTCACTGCTCAGGCTGCGGTGCAGGCGACCCTGCGACATGCCAGAGCGGCTCGGCCATCTTCGGTTTCGGTGGAGCCCTCGGTGGAGCACAGGCTGAGCTTCTCGCGGTGCCGCTGGCCGATCACACTCTGCAGGTACTGCCTGAATCAATCGACGACGAAGCCGCGCTGCTGCTGACCGACAACCTGGCGACCGGATGGACCGCGGCACGACGTGGCGAAGTGGGTCCTGGGGACTCGGTGCTCGTCCTCGGTCTCGGCGCGGTCGGGCTGTGCGCGGTGCGCTCAGCGCTGAGCCTGGGGGCCGCAAGGGTTTTCGTGTTCGATCCGGTCGCGGGCCGACGAGCTCACGCCGAAGCCTGCGGCGGTACTCCACTCGACGGGGACGTCGCGGCCGCCATTCTCGAGGCGACTGCGGGGCGGGGGGTCGACGTGGTCATCGACGCGGTAGCCACAGACAGGTCACTGGATTCGGCTTTCGCCGCGGTGCGCACCGGCGGGATCGTGTCGGTGGTGGGCATCCACGATCTCGCGCCGTATCCGATGCCGATGCTCATCGGGGTCCACCGGTCGATCACTCTACGGATGTCGATGGCCGCCGTACAGTCGGCCTGGCGCGAAACGCTGCCGCTGATCGCTGCCGGAAAACTGGACACCCGAGGCATTTTCACCCATCGCATTGGCCTTGAGAAGGCCGCTGAGGGCTACGCGAAGGTGGCAGCGCGCACCGCTGACTGCACCAAGGTGATGCTCACCGTGTGAGCATCAGCGCCGCATCCCATTGGCGATGCAGGTGCTGCACAAGCGGTTCAGATCGGCCGAGGATGATCTGTTCGAGTCCGTGCTCAGCGCCGCGCTGGCACGCCTCAGCTGCCGGGAAATCTTCGTCCCGCAGCACCGCCGTGGCCCCGTCGAAGCCGGCTTGGGCCAACATTCGATCCGCATCGGTCACCATGGGATGGAGGGCGCCGCCGATCATGTGCACGACGCTGGTGTCGGCCGTGTCACCGGGATAGATGCGCAGCATCAGCGTCGAAACCGGGGATTCGACCAGGACGCAACTCGGGAAGATGCCGTACACCACCGACCCGCTGAACCGCTCGGGCCAATCCTGCTCGGGCAGCTCGCGAAGGTCTTCGATGTTGCGGAACGGGAATGCCCATCTGCAGTGGGCACCGAAAATGTCGAACACCGAGTTGTTGGTGACGATCGGCGCCAGCGTGTCCTTGTGCAGGAACGGGAAGTGATAGCCCTCAAAGTTCACGTCGACTGCCAGCTTCCAGTTCGCCCGCAACTGCAAATCCATGCTCTGCGCATGGGCGTATCGGTGGAACCCGAAGCTTGTCAGGTCCGCGAGCGCGTCGTCGAGGAAACCGTCCACCGAGACTGATTGATCGAGGGCGACCACGATGAGCCCGGCCTGTTCGCCGGCCGGCAGCGGGCGCAGACCCAACTGCGACAAGTCAACCCCGTCGAACATCCGCCGGCCCGGCACACTGGCCAGCCGGCCGTCTAGGTCGTAGCTCCAGGCGTGGTAGGGGCAGGTGAATCTGGTCGCGTGCCCGCAACCGTCGGCGACCTGGGCGCCTCGGTGTGCGCATACGTTGGCGAAAGCCTTTGCAAGGCCGTCTTTACCGCGCACCAACAGCACAGGCGTGCCCATCACATCCTTGGTGGTGAAATCGCCCGGCTCGGCAATCTCACCACCCCACGCAATCACATGTGGCACCCGCCGCATCATCTCGCGATCGGCGACGTGACGCTGCGCGCTCGTGAACACGTCCGCAGGCACGATCTTGACGTCCTCGGTGATGTCGAGGCCCTTGGTGAGGAAATGATCGAGCACCCGACGTGTCATCGACGCCACGAAAGGCAACTGGGTGGTGACTGTTTCGGCCGCCTTACGCACGGGCGCCAGGACCTCATCGAGATCTCCGCCCGTCTCGAATGAGAAGGCGACCGCCTCGGTGCGCTGTTCGGACATGACCCCTCCACATTGACTGGACATTCCTTGTATTGTGTCAACCCTGACGCTAGCATTGCCCCGCATGAGAGACAACGATCTTCTCGATGACCCTCGCCAGCAGTGCGCACCGGATGCGCTGCTCGGGCTCCCCTTCGACGACAACGACGATGTCATCCGTGCGGCGATCAACGACGCGAGCGTGCCGGCGCTGCTGATGTCGATGGTGCACATGACCGGCGACATGGGCCTGCTCGACGAACTGCCCAGACCGTTCATGCTCATCCCGATGGACCTGCAGGGCGGCATGAATGAGGCCGACAAACAGGTCGTGCGCGACCGGGCGTTCGATGTGGTGTGCGACTACCGGGACCGCGGATGCCCCCCACCGTTCGTTCCGAACGCCGAGCAGATGCGCCTCATGCTCGACGTCATGTCGGTCGGCCAGGTCACCGAGGACTACGTCGACTATGTTGCCGCCGACCTTCGCCTCTCTGATGCCGACCAGACCGGCCCAGCGCTGGGGTCAACCGCCCAGCAGCGCAGTACCTTCCCGGTGGTGGTGATCGGGTGTGGCGAGGCGGGTCTGTTGGCCGGCATCAAACTCAAGCAGGCCGGCATTCCGTTCACCATCATCGACAAGCAGAGCGGGGTAGGCGGCACCTGGCGGGCCAACCGCTATCCGGGCTGCCGCGTCGACATTGCCAACCAGTACTACGCCTACTCTTTCGAGCCCAGCGACCACTGGACGCATTACTACTCAGAGCAGCCGGAGATTCTCGGCTACCTCGAACGAGTCATGGCGAAGTACGACATCGCCTCGCACGTGCGGTTTTCGACCGAGGTCACCGACGCTGCCTGGGACGACGAAACCTCAACCTGGCGTGTGGGTATTCGCCCTAGCGACGGTGCCGTCGAGCAGTTGCAGGCGCGTGCGCTCATCTGTGCGGTCGGCCAGTTCAGCAACCCTGTCATTCCGGATATCAAAGGCACCAGTGCTTTCCACGGACCGTCGTTCCACACGGCGAACTGGCGCGACGATGTCGACCTCAGCGGCAAACGGGTCGCAGTGATCGGCGCCGGAGCCAGCGGCTTCCAGCTCGTCCCGGCCATCGCCGATCGCACCGAGCAGGTCGATGTCTATCAGCGCACGCCGCAGTGGATGGCCCCCAATGTCACCTATCATGACGCCATCCCAGATGGTGCCCGGTGGGCGATCCGTCACCTGCCCTATTACGGGCGTTGGCTGCGCTTCATCTCGTGGTGGCCGCTCACCGACGCCGCCGAGGACCGGGTGATGGTCGACCCCGATTGGGACACCGACGGGCTGTCCTGCGGTGAAGCCAACCACGCCGTGCGAGAGATGCTGATCGCCTGGATGCGGGCATTCACCGACGACGAAGAGCTTCTCGCCAAGGTGATTCCCACCTACCCTCCGATGGGCAAGCGGATGCTGCAGGACAACGGGACCTGGCTCAAAACCCTGCAACGTGACGATGTGGAGCTGATTCGCGACGGCATCGCCGAGCTCACCGCAGATGGGGTCCGAACCGTCGACGGAACCCACCGACCCGCCGATATCCTGTTGTGGGCCACAGGTTTCGATGTCAACCATCAACTCGGGCCAATCGATATTCGCGGCGTGGACGGCCAGGCACTCAATGACGCGTGGGGACAATCCCCCTACGCCTATCTCGGTATCACCGTGCCGGGATTTCCCAACTTCTACTGCATGTACGGGCCGGGCACCAACGCCGTCAACGGCGCCAGCATCATTTACAACTCCGAATGCCAGATGCGTTACATCCTGGGCTGCCTCGACATGGTCATCGCCAACGATGCCCGCAGCGCGACGGTACGCCCCGAGGTGTGCCAGGACTACAACCGGCGCAACCAAGCCCGGCTCAAGACAATGGTCTACACCTACCCGAATGTCGCCAGCTACTACAAGAATGCGGCGGGCATGGTCCCCAGCCTCTATGGTTTCCGCATCGTGGACTACTGGAAATGGACCAACCGCCCGAATCCCGACGACTACGAGATGCGGCACTGAACCAATGAGCAGAGCACTCATTGTCGGCTCCGGCCCGAACGGCCTGGCGGCGGCCGTGACCTTGGCACGCGCGGGCCTGTCGGTCACCGTCCTGGAAGCCGATGACACCGTCGGCGGGGGCACCCGCACGGTGGAGGCGATCGTGCCGGGACTGCTTCATGACCGATGCTCTGGATTTCACACGATAGCTGCCGGATCGCCTTTTTTGGCCGAGCTCGACCTGCACCGCTACGGCTTGAAGTGGTTGCATGCCGAGATCGACTGCGTGCACCCGCTCGACGATGGGTCTGCCGGGGTGCTGTACCGCTCAGTCGAGCGCACCGCCGAGGCGCTGGGGCCCGACGGCCGACGGTGGCGGGCATTGTTCAGCCACAACGTGTCCCGCTACGACAGGCTGTGCGAGGACATTCTCGGACCATTGCTGCACCTCCCCTGCCACCCGCTGGCGTTGGCCAGGTTCGGCCTACCGACGTTATTGCCGGCATCGATGCTGGTCAAAGGTTTCGCCACAGCCCAGGCGCGCGCCCTCTTCGGCGGTGTTGCCGCCCACACCTTCCAGCCACTGCACCGCCCGCTCACCTCCGCGATCGGGCTGGGCATCCTGACCGCCGGACACCACGACGGATGGGCGGTGGCCGCCGGTGGCTCACAGTCGATCACCAGGGCACTGGCCGCGCTGCTCGCCGACCTCGGTGGCGTGATCGAAACCGGTACCCGCATCACCTCGGCCACGCAGCTGCCGCCGGCCGACATCACAGTGTTCGACCTCGACCCTGTCGGTGTCGCCGGGATCCTCGGAGATCGACTGCCGGCACGTATCGCCAAGTCGTTCCGGCGATTCCGCTTCGGCCCCGCGGCGTTCAAGGTCGACTTCGCCGTCGAGGGAGGCGTGCCGTGGACCAACCCCGAGGCTCGCCGGGCCGCGATGGTTCACCTCGGCGGCGACTACGCCGAACTAGCTGCCACCGAGCGCGCTATCGCTGCCGGGCACATGCCCGAGCGGCCATTCATGCTGGTGGGCCAACAGTATCTGGCCGACCCGCAGCGCTCAGCGGGAACCGTTCACCCGCTGTGGACCTACGCCCATGTGCCCAACGGATTCCAAGGCGACGCGACTGCGGCGATGATCGCCCAGATCGAACGGTTCGCACCCGGCTTTCGCGAACGCATTGTCGGTCACAGCACCACATCGGCCACCGAACTGGCCTCTTACAACACCAACTACGTAGGCGGAGACATCAATACCGGCGCCAAAGACATTCGTCAGCTCGTATTCGGACCACGAACCACGCTGTCTCCCTACCACCTGGGCCTACCTGGCATGTACATCTGCTCAGCGGCCACCCCACCGGGACCGGGTGCACACGGCATGTGCGGATTCAACGCGGCACGCCTAGCGCTGGCTGGGCTCACCAGCTGAAAGCCCCAGCCACACCGCACGCCTGGAAAGCTTTGTGTCACAGGGACAGATGACCGTAGTCAACTATGCTGCCACGCTGGCTTCAGCTATCGAGCGCCCACCGCGGCGTGATGTAGGTCCCCTCGGCATCGGCGATGACGTCCCCACCGGGACTCGTCGCCATCCGGCCGGTGACAGCTATCTTGCGTCCTTCGGCCACACCGGCCCTTGCCTGCGCGTAGAGCGGGCCGATCGGCATCGGGCGGTGATACCGCACCGTGAGTGTGCCGGTCACTCCTGCCGTCCCCGCGGCCTCGGCAGCTTCGCCCAGCAGATGATCGAAGATCATCGCGACGAACCCACCGTGGACGATGCCAGGCATCCCTTCGTACACCGGGCCCAATTGCAGACTCGTCCACACCAAACCGCTGCCATCATGGTGGAACTCGACCGGCGGAGCGATGGGATTGCGGATCCCGGTGAGCGCATTGCCCCACATTCTGCGTGCGCCACCTTCGCCGGCACGGATACCCAACGTCGGCACCTGCCGCGCCCCGAGCATTCCCGTGGCCTCGTCGATCATGCGGCGCGAGGCCTCGATCCCCTCCGACCCGACAGCGGTGAGGGTGGCTGCCTCGATCAGCGACCGCACGCTTTCTGACAAAGGCGAAAACATCTCCACTTCGGCAGCGATCTCCGACGGCGTCAGTCCATCTACGATGAAACCTTCCATAGGACGAAGACATTACAGTCTGGCTATTCTGCTCACCCACTCTGGTGGAACCATGCGAGGCCACGCGACTGTCGACGATCGGCAATCCAGTCCCCTCCTGCGGAATTAGTTGCTCTGATTGGCTTTTGGTGTCGCGTAGGGCGCTGATGATGTAGTGCTGGAGCGTCACTGCGAAAAAGCGGGTTGGTGAGGATGCCAAGAAAAGGCAGCAGGAACTGGGGCATCCACCGCAGCATGTCACCAACCAAGTTGGCTATCGCGTCGCTCTTTGGATCTCTCGACTCATCCCATATCCCTACATCTTGGCAATTATGTCCTGTCGTCGCTCGGCGATCCGGGATCAAACGATGGCCATCCACTCTGTCTAACGCGTATGGTCATCAGTACCGGCCAACGGCAGGACGGGCTTCACCCCTGATCTGCGTGGGCCAACCCGAGTTGAAAACACGATCCCACCTGTGACGGCGATGACCGCAATCTGCACTGGCGTTTGCTCGTCGTTCAAACGAAAGAGGTGCTAGTGACCCGTCTTCAAGGATCAACGATGATTGTCACCGGAGCCTCATCCGGCATAGGGCTGGCCACTGCGCGCCGCCTTCTGAAGGAAGGGGCCACAGTCATCGGGTGTGATGTGAATCCGGGCAGCGAAGTCCTCGGCGGCCCGGGCGGCTACACGTTCGTCGCGGCCGATGTCACTGACGAGGCCGACGTCTCGCAGGTGTTTGCCGCCGCGACAGGCAGGATCGCCGGGGTCGTCCACTCCGCCGGGGTGGCCAGCGGAGGACCTGTGCACCTTTTGGACCGGGCGGAATGGGATCGCGTCATTGCGATCAACCTGACCGGCACTTTCGTTGTCGCCAAGGCTGCGCTTACCAGAATGGTCGGACAAGAGCGGGTCAACGGTGAGCGCGGTGCCATCGTGACGCTGGCGAGCATCGAAGGAATCGAGGGTACGGCCGGCGGTAGCTGCTACAACGCCTCAAAAGGCGGAGTGATCCTGCTGACCAAAAACATCGCCCTTGACTACGGTCCCATCGGTATCCGGTGCAACGCGATCTGCCCCGGTTTCGTCGACACCCCGCTGCTGTCGGTGTTGACCGCCGAGCCTTTCATGGCCGAGATGCGAGACAAGACCATCAACGAACACGCATTGCGCCGACTGGGCAGGGCCGATGAAATCGCCGCCACTGCAGCCTTTCTCGTCTCGCCGGACGCCTCGTTCCTCAGTGGCCAGGCAATTGCCGTTGACGGTGGCTACACCGCTGGACGCGACCACGGCGTCACAGCGATGATGGGCCTGGCTGGACCCTAGCCGCGGCGGCCCCGCTGCGGCTCAGCCGATGTTGCGAGACTCACCTGTCCAGAATCTGTTTCGCACCGCTTTCTTATCGGGCTTGCCCAGTGCGGTCAAAGGCAGACTATCGACCACGACGATTCGCTTCGGCACGTGCACGGATCCCTTGCGCGCCTTGACCGCCGCCTGAATCTGCGCCGTCATGGTCGCCACCGCAGACTCGTCGGCTGCCGCATCTGGACGCAGCACCACAACGGCGGTCACCGCCTCACCCCATTTCTGATCGGGCGCACCCACCACACACACCTGGCCGACGGCGCCATGTTCTGCGACGACATCCTCAACTTCACGCGGATACACGTTGAATCCGCCAGAAACGATCATGTCCTTGACGCGGTCGACGATGAACCAGAAGCCATCCTCGTCCTCACGCGCCAGATCGCCGGTGTGCAACCAACCATCTCGGAACGTCTCGGCCGTCTGCTGGGGCAGCTTCCAGTAGCCGCTGGCCAAGAGTGGTCCGCTCACACAGATCTCGCCGACCTCTCCCTGCGGTACCGCTTGTCCCTGGGCATCCAGCAGCGCGCAACGCGCGAACAGTGTCGGTCGACCACACGACGTCAGGCGTTTCTCGTCATGGTCGTCCCTGGCAAGGTAGGTGATCGCCATCGGCGCCTCGGTTTGCCCATACGTCTGGGCGAAGATCTTGCCGAACCGGCCGATCGCCTCAGCAAGCCGGACGGGGTTCATCGGCGAGGCCCCGTAGTACACCGTTTCCAGGGAGGAAAGGTCACGGGTGTGCGAATCCGGATGGTCCAGCAACGCATACAGCATCGCCGGGACCAGAAACGTTGCGGTGATCCGCTTTTCCTCGATGATCTTCAAGATCTCAGCCGGATCGAAGTTCGACAGGACGATCATCTCTCCCCCCTTGACCACCACCGGGGTGAAAAACGCGCCGCCGGCGTGCGACAGTGGGGTGATCATCAGAAATCGCGGCGTGTCTGGCCACTCCCACTCGGCGAGCTGAATCGAGGCCATCGCTGTTGTGGCCCGTGGCGTCAGGACCACGCCCTTCGGGTTGCCCGTCGTTCCCCCGGTGTAGCTGATACCCCCGATGTGATCAGGGCCCAGTTCGGCAGCAACCAGTGGACGTGGCGTGAAACCCGCAGCTACCTCGTTCAGGTCGGTCCCACGGCCTGCGAGTTCTGGCGGCACCGGTCCGAATGTCAGGACGTGTTCGAGTGTGGCGACTTTATCCAGTAGCGCCACCGCACGTTCGACGAACACCGGATTGGGGTCGATGATCAGCGCGGTCGCTTCGGCGTCGTTGAGGACGTAGGCGTGATCGGTGAGCGAGCCGAGGGGATGCAGAGGTGTCCGTCGATAGCCTTGAGTCTGGGCTGCCCCGGCGACCATCAGCACCTCGGGCCGGTTCAGCGCCAAGAGCCCGGCCATAGCGTCGCCACCAGCGCCGAGCGCTTCGAATGCCTGGACATACTGGTCGATCCGGTTCGCGAGTTCGCGTCCGGTCAGTGTGGTGTCACCGACGGAAAGCAGTGGCTTGTCGGCGTGTCTTTTCAGTGCGCCGATCAGCAAGTGCCCGGCATGCAGTGGGTGCCACAGTGCGTCGACACCGTGATGCGAACCAGGGGCTTCGGAGGGGAAGATCGCCGCCATCAGGACTCCAACCTTGACATGACACTTTCAAGCAACCGTCAAGCGGCACGCTACCATCGACGGCGTGTCTGATCCTGCAGTCCTCCTGGAACGCGATGGCCATATCCTGACGATCACGCTGAACCGCCCGCACAAGCGCAACGCGTTCAACGCCGAAATGCTCTGCCGACTGTGCGATACGTGGGATCTGCTCGACAACGATCCCGACTTGCGCGTGGGCGTTTTGACGGGCGCGGGAGGCAACTTCTCCGCCGGCGCCGACCTCGAAAGGCTTATCGGCGCCCTGTTGTCGGGAGCTGCGCCGGCTGACGAGTTCGAGGAGCGTATTCGTGACGACATCTCCATCCCCTACAAGGGATTCCTCAAAGACCACTACGTCAAGAAACCGATCGTGGCCGCGGTAGAAGGCTATTGCTATGCCGGCGGGATGGAGATTCTGCAGGCGATTGACATCCGAGTCGCAGCCGCTGACGCTCAACTCGCTGTCAGCGAAGTGCAGCGCGGCCTGTTCCCGATGAGCGCCTCGACCATCCGCCTGCCGCGCCAGATCCCCTACACCGTGGCGATGGACATGCTCATCGTGGGCGATCCGATATCCGGGCAGCGCGCCTACGACATCGGCCTGGTGGGTCACGTGACACCGACCGGGGGCGCACTGGCGCGTGCGCACGAACTCGCCGTGCGGCTCGCCTCGAACGGTCCACTCGCGGTGCGCAACATCAAGGCTTCGGTCATCGAGAATCTCGAGAAGACCGAAGCAGAGGCGTACCCGAGAGAACTTGAACTCGGCATGGCGGTGATGATGTCGAAAGATGCTAAAGAAGGGCCCCGCGCTTTTCTGGACAAACGCGCTCCACTCTTCACTGGTGAATAGTGTTGGCACACCGAAATGCACGAACCTACGCCGACGGCCGACCGTTCCGGGGCCCGGTTCCCGATGCCCACCAGCCCAGACGCCGGACCGCCGCATCGGACTCCCACAAAAAGCTCATCCACGTGGCTGGACATCTAGATGCTAGCTTCACGTCCAGTGGTGGTTCGAGGGTCGCGGCCGGCAAGCTGAGCGTAGAGCGGTAGAAGGCGAGTCAGTATGGGCAGTAACGTCGATCCATGCACCCCGGTCGTGGTTGGTGCTGGGCAGTTCTCGGAACGCTGCGGCGATCCGGAATATTCGGAACTGACGCCAATCGACCTGGCCACCAATGCGGTACGTCGCGCGATCGAAGACACCGGATGCCGGATCCGCGAGCTCACGGCCCGGATCGACACGGCGATCGGCATTCGCTCGTATGCCGATTCGATACCGTCGCAGACGTCCCACGCCGGTAACTACCCACGCTCGGTCTGCGATCGCGTGGGTGCAGACCCTGAGCGCGCCGTTCTGGGTACCGTCGGTGGGCACACCCCGCAACGGATGCTCACCGAACTTGCGGGTGACATCGCCGCGGGGCGCAGCCATGTCGGGGTCCTGTTCGGGTCGGAGGCCGTGGCCACCCAACGCCACCTGGCAGCGCAGTCACGACCGGCCGTTTTCGGCGAGCACCGCGACGGGCAACTGGAAGACCGCGGCCTCGGCCTAGACGGCTTGCCGCTCGCGTTGCTCTGGGAGTCCGGTTTGACTGAGCCCACAAGTCAATTCGCCGTATTCGAGAACGCCCGGCGTGCTCGTCTCGGAATGAACCGCGACGAATATGCCCAGCGGATGGGCAGGCTATTGGCGCCCATGCAAACAGTCGCCGCGGCCAACCCTCATGCCGTCGCACGCAGCCCCCGAAGCGTGCACGACCTGATCACCGCCACCGTGAGCAACCGGTACATCGCGCAGCCCTACACTCGGTCACTGGTTGCGCAGGACCGCGTCAACCAGGCTGCCGCAGTCGTCATCATGTCCAGACGGGCCGCGCAGCGCCTGGGCGTAGATCCGGATCAATGGGTGCACCTGCACGGCCACAGCGACCTCGACGGCCGGCGCATCCTCGACCGGACTGATCTTTCTCAGAGCCCGGCGGCGGTGCGTGCGGTCCAGACCGCGCTCACAATGTCGTCTCTGACCGTGAACGACGTGTCCTTTCTCGACCTGTACAGCTGCTTCCCCATCGCCGTGTTCACGCTGACCGACGGTCTCGGCCTGGACGAGGCCGACCCGCGAGGTTTCACCGTCACCGGCGGACTTCCGTTTTTCGGCGGCCCGGGCAACAACTATGCAATGCACGCAATATGCGAAACCTACCAACGGATCCGGGCAACGCCTGCAACGTTCGGAATGGTCTCCGCGACAGGTGGACCAGCGTGCAAATACTCGGTGGGTGTGTACTCGACAACCCCCTGTGAATGGCAACCGAGCGCAGACCGACCCGTCCAGGACCTGCTCGATTCTGAGGCGGGTGTCGACGTTGCCGCGCGTACCCAGGGTGCTGTGACAGTGGAGACCTACACCGTCAAACACACCAAGGACGGCCCCGTGGGCATCGTGGCCGGGCGATGCGACGACGGCCAACGCGTCTTCGCCACCACCCGTGACACCTCGACGACCACCCTGCTCACCGATGAAGACCCGATCGGGCAGCAGATGCATGTACGTCCGACAAAGTCGGGAAACACCTTAGAGCCGTGAACGGCGCTCGGTATGCGGGACTAGTTGAGAACCCGACAAAGCCGATCAAGCTCGGGTGAAGTTCGTAGCCACGGATGCAGCCCTGGCCCTACTTGCAGGCGGCGATTCCGGTGCCGGGATGGTGAAGAAGGTGATCGTGGCGGGATCGAGGGTTACCTATCCGGCCGGAATTTCACGAATCAGAACCACCCGTTCTGCTTAGCAGGTATAACGACCACATCAATGCGCCCCGAGCCCAGTGCGCGTAGCGCCCAGGTCACAACGATGGCGCGACACCCAACAGGTCAGTAGGCATGCTAACTAGAACATGTTCTAGGTTGGTGTTATGGACGTAGATTACGAGGGCAGCAAACGTGAAATTCAGACCGAACAGGGCACGCTCCGTTACCACGAAGCGGGATCAGGCGCGCCGCTGATACTGCTGCACGGATCGGGGATCGGTGTCACCGGTTGGCGCAACTATCGCCACAACGTCGCCGCCTTCGCCCAGCATTTCCACACCTACATCCTCGAATTTCCCGGGTTCGGCGTGAGCGACCCGGTAGGCGGGCACCCCGTCGTGGCCGCTTCCAGCTCCATCGTGCGGTTCATGGACGCGCTCGGCATCCCCGCCGCATCTTTCATCGGCAATTCGATGGGTGCGGTCGCCGCGGTGAACGTTGCACTCAGCCATGGTGATCGGGTGAGCAAGCTGGTCACCATCGGCGGTATCGGCCCCAACCTCTTCAGCTCCGTCGCCAGCGAGGGCATGCGCCTGCTCCAGGAATTCGCCGACGCCCCATCGAAGGACAAACTCGTCCAGTGGCTGCGGGCGATGGTCGCCGATCCAACGTTGGTGACCGACAAACTGATCGAGGAGCGCTGGCTGGCCGCCACCGATCCCGATGCCCAGCAGACCCTCAAGTCCATGTACGGCTCAGCGGCCTTCGCCGCCCAACAACGATTCCTGGCTCAAAGTGACACGCCACCGTACTGGTCGATGCTGCACAAACTCACCTGCCCGACCCTGCTCACCTGGGGTCGAGATGATCGGGTCAGCCCCCTGGACATGGCACTGCTGCCGATGCGGGTGATACCCGATGCCGAACTGCACATCTTCCCCTGCGGGCATTGGACCATGACCGAAGCACAACACCAGTTCGAAGCCGTCGCGATCGATTTCCTGCGGCGGTCCGGCTCATGAGGCGACAACGCCCACCACACCCGACCGGGCGCTCGGTCCTGCCCGATCGGCCCATACGAAACGTGCACGAGAGGTGGCTGGCCGCACCCGCGGACGTCGTCTGGGACCTGCTAGGCGAGATCGGACAAGACTCTGATGCCGTGTGGCCACACCGAAACTGGCCACCGATGAAACTCGATGGGCCACTGCGGGTGGGAGCCGCAGGCGGCCACAGCGCCGTGCGGTACCGCTGCACCGCCATGGTCCCCCGCCGACTGATCGAATTCACCTTCGACGACATCGGCGGACGCCGACTCGACGGTCACCACGCATTCGAGCTACTGGACCGCCGAGGCGGCACCCTGCTACGGCACACCATCGACGCTCAAGTCGCCGACCGCAAGGGCACGTGGTGGTTTCGCGTGTTCGTCCAGCCCACCCACGACGTCGTGGTCGAAGAACTGTTCCAGACCATCGAATCCCGACTCGCTCAGTCTGAATGCGCGCCACCGCGTTGGTCGCCGTGGGTGCGGTTGCTTCGACGGCGCCGCGGGCTTCCCACCCGGCCCCAACGCGGATGACATCCATATGGTTTTCGACACCGATTTCGAATAAGCCCCGTGCTCCCTGGAAGCCGAGCAGGGCGGTGCCCACCCGCGCCGCTGTTAGCCCTTTGGGTATACCCCAGAACGGTTCTCAGCCGACCGGCCCGACAGTTCTTTCCCTGCCGACACACCCGATGACGATGAATTGGCTTCTACCCGTTGACCTGTCGGTGACTCGGTGCACTATCCGGTGCGCCGTGCCCGCCGCCGTCGCGGCTTGGTCATCGCCGAGAACGCGCCCATTGCCCGCGCCATGTGTGGATACAACACGGCCGGACCGATCCAGCGGGTGAGAACATCTCGAAGTTCGATACCGTTGCGGGGTGGCACACCAGGCTCGAGCAGGAAGGAATGCAGAATCCGCAAACACAGCTCGGCCAGCTCGCCTAGAGCAGCCTCATCGAATCCTTCGTGCTCCCAGTCGACGTGGTATCTGTGCAGCATCGCCCGACTGAATGCCAACGAGGTTTCCGATGCGACGCCGGCTCCGGGCTTGCTGTTCGTCAGCATCGTGACGATCTTGGGTTCGTCGGGCAACGTCTCGATCGCGAACGCTACCCCGTCCACCACAGCTGTCACCGGGTCGGACGTGGTTCCCACGTGAGCTGCGAGGTGGTCGAGGAAGCCATCTGCACTCCGTACGGCAGTGGCGACAAGCAACGCGTCCGAGCTGGGAAAGTAGCGGTATATGGTCTGACGCGACACACCGACCGCCCTCGCGACATCGGCGATCTTCATCGCGGCGCCGCGTTCTTCAACGATGACATCAGCCGCATCGAGGATGCGTTCGATCGCCTCGTCGTCGGAAGTCGGTGCGTGGCCCGACCAACCGTGGCTGCGCATGCCTTGGTAGTCCTTTGCTCGATATGACAAGTCGTCATTCGGAATCGTAGCGACTGGCCAGGCGCTCGCGCGTCCCACCTGCGGTATCCGATGCGGAACATGACTCACCTGCGCCAGTGACTGCGCACATTATCGGCCCATACCCCGACTGCACAGCACTGCGCAGCACCGGCGATCCCGATACCTCCAGATTCGCCCACACGCCCCAGCGCCGGCACCGTCACGGCCGATGATTCAGCACCAGCCTCGGCGCGAGGTTTTCCCTCCCGCCATGTGGGATGCTGACACCACGCACCAACTCACGCAGCGCCTCTGTCAATTGAATACTGCTTGGCACAAACATGATTCGATAAGGCAGACCGTGGCTGGCTGCAATGGTGGGGCGAATCGTCGGCGGCCGGATTATCCTGCGACGGCGGTGGTTCCGTAGTAGTGCGCCATGTCCTCGCCAGCGTAGTAGCTGGTCATCCAGGTGTGGTACCACGGGGGTACGGCGACGGTGGCGGTGTGATGGTTGGGCAGCTGCGATCGAACCAGGCCGCCAACGAGTTTGAGCAGCCGACGTGTCGGAATACCGGCATAGATGCTCGGCGCCCGGGAGCCGGCCCTCCGACGCAGAAACGGTGCTCTGGCGACGAATTCGTCTTTCCATATCGTCTTGGTGGCCGCGTCCACCGGTACTCCGATCGCCTCAGCAGGCACGTGGGCGCAAAATCCGTCGGCAATCAGCTGGGCAAGTGAACTGATGTGCGCCATCGATGTGCGCAGGGTACGGAGCCGATAGAACCGGTCCCCCACCACCCCGTCGAAGATCAACTCCGCCGAACTACGGTGTTCGATCTCCTCGATGTAGTGCCAGAGGAACAATGAAGCAATGCGGGAATCGCCGTGGAACAACCTTTCCCGCTGTTCGATCATGAAGGTGAACAGCGGTGGGAACGTCGCTTCCAGGCTGGCGACGTAGGCGAGGTGGAACTTCAACGGCCTGCTGTCGTAGAGCTCCTCATAGGACGCGTTGACGTCGTCGAGAACCTGCTGTAGACCCGGATGGCGCGCGATCATCGCGTTAACGTGCTTGCGGTGCGCAGCGGTGTGTTGGGCCTCCTGCGCGATGAAGACCTCGGCCTCTTCGCGCAGATCCGGATCGGTCATGGTTTTCAGCGCCTCGCGCACGGCCAGCACGATGTAGCGCTCGAACCCCACGGCCATAAACGAGATCATGTTGGCTTGAACTCCGGAAGCCGGATTGGCCGGATTCCACTGGAACGGGATCGACTTGTCGATGTCGAATCGCATCTTACGGAATGTTACATCTGTCATGCCGTCACGTACTCCTTGATCAGCTCGTGCACCGTGCTGCGTTGGTCGAGATGCATGAAATGTCCTGCACCATCGATGACTTCGTGTCTGCTTCCAGGCGGGAGCACATGCATTCCCAACTCCCCCATCCGCGCGTCGATCGCGCCGTCGATCCGGCCGTGCATGACCAGCATCGGCAGCAACGGCGCACTGCTCATCGCGTACTGGTCCAGGGCGCGGTGGCGTCTGCCACGCCGCAGCGGCCGAAACTGTGCCCGGTAGTAGGACAATGCGGCGGTGCGGCGGCGCGGACCAGTCAGGCTTTCGCGCAGCCGCGCGAGGTCGACGCCGGCGTCATAGCCCGGTGGGCACCAGTCCCGCCACAACTTCGGCAGGACCCATCCCAGACTGCGCTCGGAGACACCCGGAAGCTGTTGGAACAGCACGTACCAACTCATACGCACCTGTCTGGGTAGGACCCGCATCAGGATGCGTCCACGGCCGGATCCGGGCTTGAGTCCGGCCACCATGGGCACACCCATCGAAACGACCTTCTCGAACGGGTTGTCCGGGTGTGCGGCGATGCCGTTGGCGGCCAAGCCGCCCCAGTCGTGGCCGACCAGGACCGCATCGGCGCCGCCGCCGAGTGCGGCATGCAAGGCGATCGCATCGAACATCAGGGCGCCGATGCCGTAGTCGCCGTCACGGGCGAGTTCGGTGGGTCCGTAACCGCGCATGAACGGTGCGACGACACGGAATCCTTGTTCGGCGAAGAACGGACCAACGTGGCGCCATGTCCATGCCGTATCAGGATACCCGTGCAGGCACAGCATCAGCCGGCCGTCCTCGGGCCCCCAGGCCAGTGCTTCAAAACGCAGATGCGCAAGCTCGACGGTCAGCCGCTGGGGCTCACTCATACCGTTGCGACGTTCGGGTGCCCAACGCTACGGGGCAGCGGCGCGTTGCGTGGGCGCCCGTCGGCGCGCAGGAAACTACCCGTGCGCCGGCGGCCCACCAACTCCGACGGTTGGCCATCGGCGAATACCGTCTGCCCGGCCACCATAACAGTCCGAACAGTGGCGTCGTTGCGGTTGACCATCCGGCTGAGCCCGCCGAACGCGGGGATGGGTGCTTCCTGATAGTCGTCGAGCGTCGCGTCGAGACGTTCGGGGTCGACCACCAGCACGTCGGCCCAGTCACCGATGCGTAGATGCCCGGCGTCCAGGTGATACCAGTCGGCGAGTTCCCCGGTCAGCCGGTGGACGGCGCGTTCGACGGTCATGAACTCCTGCCCGGCCCGTTGCGCGTCGCGCACATGACGCAGCAGTCTCAGCCCACAGTTGTAGAACGCCATGTTGCGCAGATGCGCGCCTGCGTCGGAGAAGCCCATCTGGATGCCGCCTTTGACTGCCAGTTGTCGCAGCATCTTGGGCCGGTGGTTGGAAATCGTAGTCCGCCAACGTAAATCGTTGCCATGTTCGAGAACCAGGTCAAGGAATGCATCCACCGGGTGCAGACCGCCGCGCTCGACACCGACATCGCCGAACGACTTGCCGATCAGACTCTGATCAGGGCACGCCACGATCTCGGCATCGAAGAAGTCTCGGTGCCAGGCACGCGGACCGAACCTGTTGTCGTAGTCCTTACGGAACTGCCGGCGGTATTGCTCGTCCTTGATCAGCTCGTTGCGCTCCATCTCGGTCTTGAGATGCAGTGCTGCCGCGCCCGAACCAAACTCCTCGAAGATGACCAGATCGATCCCGTCGGCATACACCTCGAACGGGACGGGCAGGTGCTGGAACCGGAAGTCACCGCCGAGCCGGTTGGCGATGGCGGCCAGCACCACGGTGATCCACATTCCGCCGGGTGCGGATTTCATGTCTGCAGCTGCCAGCAGGCTCGTCTTGAGTCGCGGGCGCCCGAAACCCACCGACTGCATTGCTTGCGACACGATGTTGTGCGGGTGAGTGATGTCGGGTCCCGATTGCAGCGCGCGGTCGCGGCGGCGCAGCAGTGACTTGAGCCGGCGCAGTTCTCTGGCCTTGGCGTAGGTCGAGGGCAATGTTCGTGAGCGGCATACATCGCCGTCGATGCGGTCGAAAAGCAGTTGTTGCGAAGACATCCCGATCAAACCGGCATCGAGCGCCTCAGTCAGCATGTCCTCCAGGCGGGCCTGTTCATCGCGGGTTGGCCGAACGTCCTTGCGGGTAGCTCTGTCGAGTCCCATCACCGCCACGCGCATGTCCGAATGGCCGATGAAGGCCGTCACGTTGGGGCCCAGTGGCAGGTCCTCCAACGCCTGCACATACTCCTCGGCGCCGGTCCAGTTCTTGTGCTCTCCGACGATGCGCACGACATGTTCGTGCGGGATGGCCTCGACGCGGCCGAACAGGTCGGCGGCCTCCGAGGCGTTGACGTGGACCGTGGACAGCGAGCACGAGCCCATCACGATCGACGTCACGCCGTGACGTAGGGATTCGGTGAGTCCAGGCGCGGCCAGCACCTCCGCGTCGTAGTGGGTGTGGATGTCGATGATTCCCGGCATCACCCAGCACCCCGCAGCATCGACGACCTCGATCCCCTCGATCGGATCTGTGCTCACCGCAGCCACCCGGCCGTCACGGATCCCGATGTTGCGGATTGCCGACGGTCTGCCGGTCCCGTCGAACCAACGGCCGTTGAGGATCACCGTGTCGAAAGTCATGGTCGAGCGCTCCCTCAGGATCGAAACCGGTTTTGGGTTGACAGTTTATCCGAACCGTCAACCCTTGTGCTAGCTTCTGGTTCAAAGCTCTGCGACGGAGGGATGCAGCAGTGGGATTTCTCAAGCCGAACACGCCTCACATCGATGCCTCGCAGTGGCACACCCGCGGTCGTTCCGATCGCATCAAGCCGATGGCTCAGCACATCGCCGAGAACGGGATGGGCAATCCCGACATCTTTCCTGTGCTGTATGCCCTCAAGATCGGGCTCTACATCCTCGGGGGCCTCCTGTTCGCATTGTCGACCACCGGCATCGACCGCTGGAGCGATATCGGCACGTGGTGGAGCGAGCCGATCGTGTTCCAAAAAATTGTGTTGTGGTCGCTGCTGTTCGAGGTTCTCGGGCTTGGTTGCGGTTTCGGGCCCCTGACCGGCAAGATCATGCCCCCGATGGGTTCACCGCTGTACTGGCTGCGGCCCGGCACGATTCGGCTTGCCCCGTGGCCCAACAGAATTCCGTTCACCGGTGGAGACAGCCGGTCGATCGTCGATGTCGCACTCTATGCCGGGCTGCTCGCGACCACGGTGGTGGCGTTGCTGTCGGACGGCGCCGGCCCCATCACCGAACTGGACACCTCGGTTGGGGTGATCCCGGTGGCCAAGATCATCCCGATCGTGGTGATTCTGGCGGTCCTCGGCTTGCGTGACAAGGTGATCTTCTTGGCAACCCGTGGCGAGGTGTACGGCAGTCTGACCGTCACATTCCTGTTCACAGCACCGAACATGATCGTCGCCGCCAAACTGGTCATGCTGGCAATCTGGATCGGCGCCGCGACATCAAAACTGAACCGACACTTTCCCTTTGTCGTCGCGACCATGATGGCCAACAACCCAGTGGTGCGGGCGAAGTGGATGAAGCGGATGTTCTTCCGCAAGTACCCTGACAATCTTTTACCCAGCCCCATCGCACACCTTCTTGCCCACACCGGGACGGTCATCGAGATGGGCGTGTCACTGGTCCTGTTCTTCTCCGCGGGCGGAGTGGTGACCTACGTTGCCGCGTTCTTCTTGATCATGCTTCATCTGATCATCCTCACCTCGATCCCGCTCGGTGTGCCGCTGGAGTGGAACGTGTTCACCCTCTTCGGAATCTGCACACTGTTCGTGGACAAGGCCAGTATCGGGCTGGGCGATGTGACACAGCCGTGGCCGATTGTGGTGCTGCTGGGTGCCATCGTGACCGGGATCGTCATCGGCAACGTCAACCCCACCAAGGTGTCCTTCCTGCCCGGGATGCGGTACTACGCCGGCAATTGGGATGTCTCACAATGGTTCTTCACCGAGGCGGCCAGCCAGAAACTGGCTGACAACAGGATCGGGTTGGGACTGGTACAGCACAAGCAGATCGAGAAGCTGTCCTCGCCGGAGGCTGCTCAGATCTCGCTGTCACTCGGCCATGCTTTCCGCGGCATGTACGCCCATGGCCGAGGGCTGCTGACGTTATGGGACCACGTGATTCCGCCCGGCCGCGACTCGGACGACTACACCGTCATCGATGGCGAACCCGTTGCCGGCTACGCGGTGGGATGGAATTTCGGCGATGGGCACCTACACAACGAACAGTTGATCAACGCGCTGCAGCGGCGCTGCAACTTCGAACCCGAGGAACTGCGTGTGCTGATCCTCGACGGTCAACCCATCCATCGACAGCGTCAGCAGTACCGGATCGTCGATGCGGCCACCGGGGAGATCGAACGCGGCACGTTCGAGATCGCCGATCTCGTAATCAGGCAACCGTGGGACCTTGACGTCCCGATCACCGTCATCAGCAGGTCCGGTGCCGACGCACCTCAGCCCTGATGTCTGGCGATCTCGGCCGTGACCACCGGACCGAGCCAACGGCGTACATAGCTGCGTAGTGCCGCACCGGTGCGAGGCGGACGGCCCGGGTCGATCATGAATGACTGCAACATCCTCAGCATGTATTCGACCAGGTCGTCAATGCCCTCATCATCGAATCCGAGCGACTTCCAATCCACGTCCAGGCCGGCCAGAATCCCGTGACCGAATCGCTTGGCCATGTCCGAGGTCACCTCGTTGGAAGTGCGACCGAGATCGTTCTGCAGCATCAACTGCACCGATTTGTCGCTGGGCAGCCACTCCACTGTGTAGGAAAAGCTCTCTACCAGCGCATCCACCGGATCGGCAATACCGCCGAGGTGGCTGGCGAGGCGTTCAAGGAAGCGCAGGCCCGACCGCGTAGCGACGGCCTCCAACAGCGAATCTCCCGGGAAGTAGTTGTAGACCGTCTGCCGAGAAATCTCCAGTGTCCTTGCGACATCCACGACGCGCACGCCCGCGCCACGCTCGTCGATTGCCGCGCTGGCCGCGTCAAGAATTCGTCCGATGGCCTCTTCGTCACTCGCAGGGGAGGCCCCGCCCCACCCGTGGGTGCGCATGGACACGCATCCTAAACGTTGGTTGCGACCTCGTGGGCCGCGCCAGGGCCGCGTCGCTGGGGTGCAAACCCGTCAGTGACCGCGTGGCTCGCTGCTGGCTTCGAGGTAGGTCGTCAGTACGTCGATGAATGTGGTGCGGTCACGCTCGGTGTTCAGCGGTGCAGGTGAGACCATCTGGGCAACGATGATGCCGCGCAGCATCGTCCAGATGAGGTTGCCAATTGCTGCGACGTCGGGCGCACTGAGGTCGGTGCCCAGATGCGCTCCGAGTTCTCTGAACTGTCGATCCACCGCTGCCAGTTGGGTATTGATCGCTCGGGCTCGTGTTCTGCGGGTCGAAATGAGTATCTCGAGTGCGGCCATTGATGTCGGGCTGGAGAATGCGGGCCATACGGCGTCGATGACGCCGGCCACCCGCCGCCTATGGGATATCCCGGCACGGGGTGGGGGTAGCTGTTCGATCACTTCAGTCAGTTGCCGCAGTCCAGCATCGACCACGGCCATCAATAAGCCATCCAGGTCGCCGAAGTGGTATTGCACGACACCCCAGGTGAGCCCGGCGCGTTCGGTGATCCGTCGCACGCTGGGCGCGGTGAAGCCTTCCTCCAGGATGTAACGGACGGTTTCGTCGATGACCGTCTGGCGGGTGCGATCGGCGCGCGGTTGGTTACCACTCGCTGGTCGTCTCGGTTTGGTCGCGTCAGCCATCGCCGCTGCCGTTCACCACATGACGCCGCGGGTGTGGTCCAGCGGGCGAAGGTCGTGGGCGGCCAGGATGCCGCCCGGCGCCCGGCAGACGGCGTCGATCGCATTGACCGCACGTGCCGCGGTGGCGATGACGCCGGCCTGGTTGTGGTCGGTGCCGACGCGGCCCACGTGGGTGTTGATCTCGATGCCGGGATCTCCTTCGACGATGACCCGGTGAACGCCGGGGTGGCCGTCGGGCGGGTACGCCCAGTCCGGTGCTGCCGCGTCGGTGAGCCGGTTGACGTGTTCCATGGTGATCACCGTCTGGCCCGCCCGCATACCGCGCACTCCGAACCGTACAGCGGCGACGTGTCCTGGGGCGACATTCATCATGGTGCATGAAATGGGTTCGGGCGTAACCCATTTCTCATGCCACTCTGTCACCTCGTCCAGCTCGACACCGAGGTCGGCGGCCAGGCTGCGCACCTGGATCCCCCACATCGACGCGAGCACTCCGGGGGCAAACAGGATCGGCTCATGCTCTGGTTCGGTACCGAATCCGAAGCTGGCGCCGGTGAATTCGGCGTCGTCGTAGCTGCCGTAGTCGAAGATCTCCTGCACGGTGATCGATGTCGCTCGCGCGGCCAGGCTCAGCGCCGTATAGGCCAGGGAGTCGCCGGAGTAGCCGGGGTCGATGCCGTTGATATAGAGCGTGGAGTCACCGTCGACGCATGCTTGTTTCAGTGGTTCGCGTAGCCATCCGTCGGTGAAGTCGGGTGCCACCAGCCAGACGAAAGATGTTCCGACCACATTGGTGCCCGATTGCAGGAACTGGATGATGTCTGCCATGGCATCGTGGGGTCTGGTCTCGGCCTGCGAGGTGTAGACGACACAGTCGGCCTGCAGGGCAACCAGTGCGTCGATGTCGTCGGTGGCGATCACCCCGGTGGGTTGCGCGATGCCGCACAGTTCGGCGGCGTCACGGCCGATCTTGTCGGGGCCGGACGCATGCACACCGACGAGTTCGAGGTCGGGGCGTTCGATGATCGTGCGAAGCGCGTGAACACCGACGTTGCCGGTGGAAAACTGGATGACGCGTGTGGTCATTTGATGAGGATCCTTACAGCAGGTCGGTGATGGTTTTCAGGCCGGCGTCATACAACACGCCGGGCAGCATGCCGCCATCGATCTCGATGGTGGTGCCATTGACGAAGTCGGCCTCTCCGGAGGCCAGGAATACCACCGTGCGTCCGACCTCCTCCGGCTCGCCGCCGCGCTTCATCGGCACGGCATCGAAGTACACCGTGCCGGTTGGATCATCCTTGGGCAGCACGAAGGACCGGAAGTTTTCGGTGATGGTGGGACCCAGGGCCACACAGTTGACGCGAACCTTCGGACCCCATTCCTGTGCCAGCGAGCGAGTGAGGTGATTGAGGCCGGACTTCGCCGCACCGTAGGACACCAGGGTAGGAGAACCGGCCGGATGCCCTGCGCCGCTGGAGATATTGACGATGCACCCAGTACCGTCCTGGGTCTGCATCTGCCGGTAGGCCCGGATGGCGAACCACAATGGGCTGATCAGGTTCATCTGGATCGCGAACGCATGGAACAACGCTGTGCGTTCGAAATCATCATCGGATCGCGGTGCGCCTTGGATCTTCGACACCAACTTCGGAATGTCATGAACGTGTGGTGCAGGCACGGTGCCGCCGGCGTTGTTGACCAGGATGTCGAGGCGACCGAACCTGTCAACAACCTCGTCCACAAACGCGTCGATCGCGTGGTGATCGCCCTGGTCGCAAACTAGTTGGGCCGAACGCTGCGCCCAGTCGGCGTTGTCGGAGGTTCCGGGCAATTCATCGAGGGCCGAGCGGGAACACCCAACCACCGTGGCCCCGGAGCGCAGCAGCTCGTGTGCTATGCCGACGCCGACGCCCCGGCTGGTCCCGGTGACAATGGCGACTCTGCCGTCGAGTTGGCCCATGTGTGGAATGCTCCTTTGCGCTAGGGAAGGTCCGTGGACAGAAATGTGATGGGCAGTCCGAGAACCGAAGTCTCGATCTCATCGAGCTGCCACCCGTCACCAGACCGGTGTTGACGGAAAGTGGTCAGAGCGCCGTAGCGGTGGGCCACTTGTTCGGCGCTCGGCGCGTCGTGCGTGCGCACGGCCAGTGTGTACACCCCGTCGCCGTGGCGGTCGAGGAAGTTCTTGACGGGGTTGCCCGGGTCCTCAGAGGTCGGCGTGACCAGTTCGATGCCGCGCGTCCAGTCGAGCAGCACACGCAGGCCGACATCGTCGAGGCCGAAATCGTCGAACAAGAAGCCTAATTCGGTGAAGAAGTCCACCGCCCGGTCCAAATGGTCCGGCGCCACCGCGATGACCGCATGATGCAGCGTGGGAGTTCGAAAATCGGCCATACAAGAAGATTACGCCTGTTATTTTTTTGGTGTGGACAGAACGACGAAACTCAGGGAGGCCCCATGACCACGACGACAGACAAGACCTACCGCGTTGCGGTGTGGGCCACCGGCGGGGTGGGTCGCTATGCGGTCCGCACCGTCTGCGACCGCCCCAACCTCGAACTAGTCGGCGCATGGGTGCATTCAGAATCCAAAGACGGACAGGACATCGGAACACTCGCCGGAATCGCCCCGGTCGGGGTGACCGCCACCCGCGACGCCGATGAACTGCTGGCACGCGGCGTCGACTGCGTCATGTACGCCGCACCCGCTGGCCCACGACCGGCCGAGGCACTCGCCGACTTCTGCAAGATCCTCGCCGCCGGCACAAACATCGTCACCACCTCCCTGCCCGGCCTGGTCTACGAAAAAGGTTCCCTTTCAAAGCGTTTCCTCGACCCCATCCGCGAGGCGACGGCCCTCGGCAACAGCTCAATCTTCTCCTCAGGCATCGAGCCCGGGTTCGGCTGTGACCTGTTCCCGATCGCGCTGATGACCATGTCACACACGGTTCACTCGGTCCGCGGAATCGAGATCACGAACTACTCCGAGTACCCCGTCGCATGGGATGTCCGCGAACTCTTCGGGTTCGGCCAAACACTCGACTACCAAGGTGGACTCAAACAACCCGGCGTCCTGCGCTGGGGCTGGGGCGCTGCCATCACCATGGTCGCCGACGCCCTCGGCGTGGAGTTCGATGAAATTCGGGAAACCTGCGAATTCCTTCCCACTCCGCGCGATCTGCACACCGCGTGCGGGTTAATTCCTGCCGGCACCGTTGGCGCCACCTACGCCAAATGCATCGGCGTGGTCGACGGAGTAGAGGTCATCAGCCTCGAGCACGTCGACCGAATGGCCGACGACCTCGCACCCCAGTGGCCCACCGGACGCACCGGCGCTACCGACGGGATCTGGCGGGTGATCATCGATGGCGAGCCCTCCTTCGACGGAGAATTCGAAGTCGGCCACCGGCCCGGCGAAAGCGCAAACGACCACGGCTTGCTCGCTACCGGTATGCGTGCCGTCAATGCAATCCCCTGGGTATGCGAAGCCCACCCCGGAATAGTCGACGCCCTGCATCTACCCCTGACCTCAGCAATCGGCTCCCTACGCCCGCACCGCACCGGGATCCCGGCATTCTGACACCGCGTCGAACACCGTCGCGCATCGCCGCGTTGCTCCCGCACCCGATTGGCGAAATACCCCGGATCTAGCATCGGCAATTCGCCTACTCGCCGATTGGGCATCGGTCAAACGAGAAAACTCAACGCCGCCCTTTGCAATCTATCGGTTCCGTGCAGGTCAGAGCCCGCTGACGGACACCCATTGATTGAGAAATGACACCAGGAACATCTTCATGCCCGACCATCAACCATCTCGTTCGTGGCGCGGCTGTGCGGATGTGTAAGCCGCATAAGCGTCGAGGCGTTGGCCACGCCGCCAAGGATCCAGTCGCGGCCCGCCGACATTTGGGGTTCGCACGTCAGGTACCCCGTCGGTCAATCGGTGGTGATGACTACTAGTGCCCCGCCGTCGCCTCTCCAATTGCGTCACAGTGACGATTTTCGAGAAGGTGCCTGTGTGTCAGATTCGCTTGCCGTACAGGCTTTTTCGATGAAGACGAGGCCGGGTTGAAGCCTGGCGGTCGGCTTCGGGTTCCGGCTGGTGATAGCGTCCCCGGTGAACGCAAGGAGCTGGCCGGATGGTTGTTTGGTTAAGGCGGATGAGGTGGCGAGCCGTGTCGCTGCTGCCTCTGGCTGCGACGCTGATCGCCGGCTGCGGTACCGATCCAAGCCGACCTGTCGCCTCGGATGATCCCGTGACGACGCTGCCGGTTCCGGCGAACATGCCGCCGTTCCCATATCCCAGCGACATTCCGCCGGTGTGGCTGCCCAGCGCTGTGCCCACTGTCCAGCTCCCGAGTGAGATCCCACGGGAGCCACTGCCGGCCGATGTACCGCAGGTTGAGTTGCCTGCCGAGATTCCCCGCGTTCAATTGCCCTCCGCGATCCCGCCTATCCCCTTCCCGTAAAGCGTTCTACCCCAATATATTTCGTCACTGTGACGAATGCCATTGGGGTAGAACGAGGCGGTCGTGGCGTTGCTCCAGACCCGTGTTCAAGAGGGCACGACCGATCGGTCATCGAACACCCTGAGGTCGAGCGGTTCGCCCAACAATTCCACCTGAATGCCGTCGGGATCCAGAACGCAGGCCACTGGAGCATTCGTGCGTGATGTCTTGATAGTGCGGACATCCGAGGCCAGTCCAAGAGATTTGAGCCGCCGCAGCGTCTCCTCGACGTCGACTTGAAATGACAGCACGCACATTCCTCGTTGAAGCCGTCGCACTCCCTCGGGTTCGCGTTCCGCGTCGAAACCGTCGATCTGCATCAACTCCACACACCCGGTGTTCGGTTCCCCTGCCACGCCGAGGAAGACGGTCCTGGTGCGATTGGTGGGCGCATTGAGCAGCGTGACCAGATCGGGCTCAACGACTGTGTCAAAGAGCGTTCTCAGCCCAATTCCGTCGCAGTAGAACCGCAGCGACGCATCCATATCCGCGGGGCAAATCGCGATGTGGTGAACAGCCACTCCGGTTGGTTCAGGCGCTGACATTCGCGGCTGCTCTCCTCCTGGCTCAAGGCCTCGAATCATGCTCATTCTCAATGTATTCCTACTTTGACACCGTGTCTTGAACAAGCTGCTGGGCGCGAGAGCAATTCGATTCTCGCCGGTATGCCGTCGAGCACAGCCATACCACCCTCGCGGACGCCCACTGTCTTGCGGTCCCGCAGATCGATTCGGCCAGGAAGGTGTGAGCCGGTGGCTGAAGCGACGCCCAGAGTGCGCTCACGCCAGCCAGTCGTTACCCGCAAGACCAAGTGATTTCACATCGAGCGTGGGCGTGATGTCGGATCTCGGTGCCAGGCCATGGTTTTCGAGTACCGACCGCAGTACCTCAGCGGCATCGATGTTGAGTGGGCTGGACACCCACATGGCGTAGGGCAGATTGATGAACCGGTTCTCCCGCACGGCCCTGAGGTTGCGGCTGGCCGGGTTGGACCGTAGGGCGTCGATCTTTTCCTCGACCGACTGACCCGGGTAGTCGACGAACGCGATCAGATCTGGATCGGCCGTGGCGATCCGCTCCCAGCTCACCGTGGTCCAGGTGTCGCGAACGTCCTCGGTGGCGTTGCGCGCACCGGCAGTGTCGATGATCCCTTGCGGCCCGCCGAACATCCCCGACGAGAAGACGGTGTCGCTGCCGCTGTCGAACAAGAAGACGGTCGGCTTCTGCTCGGGTTGCGGTGCAGCACGTAGCGTTTCGAGTCTCGCAGCCACCTCGTCGGCCGCGCGTGCGCCCTGTTCGGCGTTGCCGGTGATGATGCCGATGTTGCGCAGGTCGGTATCGAGCGCGAGCCACGGGTCCATCGTGCCGCGTACGCGCTCCCCCTCGACCTGCCGGCACGCCTCGGACAACTGGTAGACGCCGATACCGTGTCCGGACAGGATTTCGGGCGTGATCCCCCGGGCCTCCCCCATGCCGTAGTTGTATCCGGCGAACAGCACCTGTGGCTTTGCGCCGACGATGTTCTCCAGCGTCGGCTGCGTCGGCGCAACCTCGTTGAGCTCATCGACCTGCGAACCGTATTCCAATCGAAGCACGTCGACGTCACGTGCCATCGAGCTGACCGCGACCATCTGCTCGTGCGCACCGGCGGCCAGCGCGATGGCGATCATGCCGCCGTCGTTGACGAACAACCGATCGAGCGGCTGTTCATAACTGACCTCCTCGCCGCAGTTGGCGACGGTCACGGTGGACGACGCAGCGGACACCTCGTGCTGCGAGCCGCAGGCGGTGATCAGGCCAAGCGTGAGTGCCGCAACGGACCATTTCATCCAAAAGGTATGTGCCACAGTCATCTTCCGTCGGTGGTGTCGAACGCCGGATCGGCGTGGGTGAGCAGCAGGTGGGGACGTCTCGTCGTGGGATGGGTGATGACATCGCCGGCGACGTCGAACACCTCAGACAGCAGCTCGGGATCGAGCACCTCAGTAGGCGGTCCGTGCGCGACGAGCCCACCGGCAGCGACGACGGCGACCGCGTCGAAATGCCTCAGCACCAAATCCAAATCGTGCATGGCAGCGATGACCGTGCATTCGAGGGTGTCGAGAACCCTCATGAATCTCAGCTGCCATGCCGCGTCGAGATGATTGGTCGGTTCATCGAGCACCAGCACCGACGTCTGTTGGGCCAACGCGCGCGCGAGCACGACACGATGACGTTCACCACCGGAGAGTTCCGCGCAGGACCGGTTTCCCCAACCGCTCAGACCGACCGCCATCAGCGCGTCCTCGACGATGTCGTGCTCCTCACCCGCACCCGTCGACGACCACGGATTCCGGTACGGCGTCCGGCCAAGCCGGACCGCCTCGGTGACGGTCAGCTCGCCCGAGGGCCGCTCTTCCTGCCCGACGACGGCGACGGTGCGCGCCCGGCGCCGCGCGGGCATCCGATACACATCCTCCCCGTCGACCTGGATCGTTCCGGCCCGCGGAGCCTGCAGACCCGACAGCGCCCGCAGCAGGGTGGTCTTGCCGGCGCCGTTGGGTCCGACCACGGCCAGTCGGGTGCCGGCGGGAACGACCAGATCCACCCCGGACACCACGGTTCTCCCGCCGCGGCGACACACGACGGCATGCGCGCTGACCGTCGCGGCACTCACGTGCTGCTGCCGAATTCGTAGCGGCGACGGCCCATCAGGAACAGAAACACCGGCGCCCCGATCAGTCCGGTGACGATACCCAGGGGCATCTCCCGGGGTGCGGCCAGTTCACGGGAGATCACGTCGACCCACACCAGAAACAGCGCTCCGCCGAAGACCGTCACCGGCAGCATCGCGCGATGAGTGGCGCCCACGACGAGCCGCGCCGCGTGCGGCACGATGAGCCCGACGAACCCGATCCCACCGGCGACGGCGACCAGCACGCCGGCGAGCACCGCCTGCGCCACGAACAGGGCGTTGCGCAAGGCCCGTACCGGCACACCGAGCGACGTGGCGGTGTCGGAGCCGGCGGCGTAAGCGTCGAGCCACGAATGGATCAGCAACGCCCCGATCAGCGAGACCAGGACGATGACACCGGCGATCGGCACTTTCGCCCACGTCGCTCCGGCGACACTGCCGAGCAACCAGAACATGACGCTCTCGGCGGCATGCGGGTCACCGGTGGTGAATACCAGCAACGACGACAACGCCATGAATGCCGAGGACAGCACGACACCTGACAGGATCAGGCGAAGGGCGCTCAGTCCGCCCTGGGCGCGTGCGACGGCGTACACGGTGAGGGTGGCGACCAACGCGCCCAGCAGCGCCCCTCCGGACAACGCCCATACCCCCAACGCCGAGAGCACCCCGAGGGTCATCACCGACGTTGCGCCGACGGCGGCACCTGCGGACACCCCCAGCAGATACGGCTCGGCCAGCGGGTTGCGGACCAAGGCCTGCATCAGCGCGCCGGCTAACGCCAGACCCGCGCCCACGATCGCGGCCAGCATCGAACGCGGCAGGCGCAGATCCCAGACGATGACGTCGTAGGCCGAGTCGACCTCGATCCCGGCGATGACGCGGCCGATCACGGTGCGCCACACCTCGCCGATCGGGATGTCCTCCGCGCCGAAGGCGACCGAGACCACGATGCTCGCCAAAGTGAGTCCCGCGAGAATCGCGGTGAGCGGCGGGGCCGGAACGCGTCGTACGGTGGGAGCCGGTGCCCTGACCCCCGCAAGGGTTGCCTTCGGGGGCACGGTCATGGGAGGCCGGTGGATCGACACGCCTTGCCTTCGTCTGCCGGGGTATCTGTGCGCGAGATACACGTGGACTCAACCGAGGACGGCAGGTATTCGGACTTGGGATCATCCGAACTCGACGCCTTCCCAGAAGACCGCGAGGTGTTCCAGTGGCTTGTGCCGAGTCCGTCTCCCATACCGCTGCGCGCCAGTCCCGGATTCTCACCGGGTTCCCTGGCATCCGTTGGCACGGATGCGACCGACCTCGTCGAGGACACTACCAAGCCCCGGTCAGCAGACGGAATGGCCCGATTTCGACCATCGTGGGAAAACCCGTCGTAGGCTGTTTGCTACAGCAATAGCACTGCAACCCCTCTCTCCAGAGGCAACTACTATGACGAAACGCAGAATCGTCGCGGTCTCCTCGGAATGCACTGCGACTCTCATCGTCCTCGGTGCCGCTGCTGTCGTCGGGCCACCCGCGCGCGCAGACGATTTCGGGACTGCCTTACAAAGCCGCGTCGGCCAGCTTCGCCAGACCTGTCCGGGTCTCAGCGGCGAACCGAGCTTGAGGTTGGCAGCGCAACGGCACGCCGATGACATGCTGATGACCGGCGTGGGCGGCCATACAGGTTCCGATGGCTCTTCACCGCAAGCCCGTATCGCGGATGCGGGCTACAACGCCGGGTACACGGGTGAAATCGTGTACTGGGGTACCGGATCGGCAGCCAGTGTGGCCGCAGCGCTCGACGCGTGGATGAACAGTCCCCCGCACCGGGACGTCATCCTGAATTGCAGCTACACCGCAGTCGGCTTTGCGACAGCCATGGACAGCAACAAGATGACTGTGGTGGGTGACTTCGCGGGAGCATAAGCCGGGGTCGGTCGTCCACTCAGCGGCTGCACATCAGGTCGACATACGCGGTGGTGTAGCGCACGAGGTTGTTCACATTGCCCACCGGTCCGCGTTGCACCCAGGAGTGCTTGACGTCAGTGCCCTGGCGCACCGCCGTCACGGTGCACTGATCCATCGGCGCATTTCCGACCTTGTTGAGAATGACTTTGAAACCTTGGGCTTCCAGATCGCTGATCGTCGCTTGGGCCGAGGTCTGCCCTGTCGGTGCCGCCACCGCCGGCGCGGATGACGCGAGAGCCAAACCTGCCGCAGCCGAGGCGACGGCAACGATCTTCACGAACGTATTTTTCGTCATCTGAGCCCCTTTCGGCCGATCACCAGCCGCTCCGTGTGGGTGCGGCGTATAGGTCCAGGCTAGAGACGAATACGGCTGGTGGCCGGAACTCATACCCAACGCATAATTAGCTGCAGCACAAGCTCATAGACGCTTCACATCGAATTCAGACACAACGGCCGACAACGGTGACAGCTCAGAAATTGCCGTCCAGGAATTCGGCATACGCCGGCAGGTCGAGTTGGCCGTGTCCGGAGAGCCCGATCACCACAACCTGTTCGGCTGAGTTGTCGGCCACGTGCGCCGCGGCGGCGGCGATCGCATGAGTGGATTCGGGCGCGGGCACGATTCCCTGGGTGCGGGCGAACAGGACGCCGGCAGAGAACGCATCGTGCTGCGAGATCGCGATGCCATCGACCAGTCCGAGTTCGACGGTGTGACTGAGCGCCGGTGCCATACCGTGATAACGCAGCCCGCCCGCGTGGATCGGATCGGGTACGAAATCCATACCGAGCGTGTGCATTTTGAGCAACGGTGTCAGCCCCGCCACGTCACCATGGTCATACCGGTACTCCCCCTGTGTGATCGACGGGCATGCGGCGGGTTCGGCGGCGACGATCTTCGGGTTCGAGCGGCCATGGATCTTCTCGCGCAGGAACGGGAATGCCAGGCCGGCAACGTTCGAGCCGCCACCGGCGCAGCCGAAGACGACGTCGGCACCGTTCGGTTCGACCGCGGCCAACTGGGCGACGGCTTCCAGACCGATGACGCTCTGGTGCAGCACCACGTGGTTCAGCACGCTGCCGAGGGCGTAACGGGCGTCCGGATCGGCTGCGGCGACCTCGACCGCTTCGCTGACCGCCATCCCGAGGCTGCCGGTGGTGTCGGGACTCTGGGCGAGGATGGCACGGCCCGACTCGGTGAGCGTCGAGGGGCTGGAGTGCACCGTGCCGCCGTAGGTGCGAATCAGGTGACGTCGGTACGGTTTTGACTCGTAGGACGCCCGGACCTGCCACACCTCGATCTCGAGGCCGAACTGCGCGCCGGCGAACGCGAGCGCACTGCCCCACTGGCCGGCGCCGGTCTCGGTGGTGAGTTTGCGAACACCGTCAATGCTGTTGTAATACGCTTGTGCCACAGACGAATTGGTCTTGTGGCTGCCGACCGGGCTGACACCCTCGTACTTGACGTAGATATGCGCCCCGGTGTTCAGCGCCTGCTCGAACCGCCGGACCCGAATCAACGGTGCCGGGCGCCACATGGCATAGATCTCGCGCACGGCGTCCGGGATCGCGACGTAGGGCTCGGTGGATACTTCCTGCGCGATCAACCCGCTCGGAAACAGAGCTGCGAGATCGTCGGGCCCCACCGGCTCTTTCGTCGCCGGATGTAGGTGGGGTGGAATCGGCCGGTCCAATTCGGCGGCCAAGTTGTACCAATGCGTCGGCACCTCGACGGTCACCAGATCCGGATGGGCAGCGTCGGCGTGCAACGTCATGCCGACACTGTAGTGGGTCCGCTCATACGCCCTCAACAGGTGCGTTTCGCCAAGTAGACCCTTGTTTCGGCCGGTCTCAGCGCGCGTCGACACACATGCTTTCTCCGGGGAGGTTTATCCCTTGCCGGCCTCGGCTAGCCAACGTGTCCGTGAGATTCATCCGCATACGGATTGGAGGTCTACGGCATGAAGATCACAAAGGTTCTTGCAACCACGGCTATCGCAGGTGGAATGGCTGCCGGTGCGGTCGGACTGAGCGCGGCTACCGCCGGCGCCGATCCGGCGTGGGCGCCGGCGCCCGATCAGCCGATGCTCGCGACGGCGCCGCCACCGGGGCCCAATCCCGGCAGCCCGCCTGCGTGGGCACCTCCGGCGCCCGCGCAACCGGCATGGGCCGCGGGTAACCCGCAGGTCTGGGATGAAGGTTGGCACCACTGGGGCGTGTGGATGAACGGCGTGTTCGTCCCGACGTTCTGATCGGCACCGACCCGACCTCCGCCATCGCCGGCGTACGGCGGTGTCGGAGGTCGCTTCGTATGCCGATGGGACCCACGATGCATTCCTTCACCAATGCCAGATTCACCGTTGAATCTCGGATACAGAGCTGTATATTAGGTGTGCGTTACGCCACATGAGTCCGTGGTCGGCGCTCCGCTCCCATAAGTGAAGGACTGCAATGGATCTCGTTGACCGCATCGCCAAACATCGCCGTATGGCCGAGAGCTACCGTGACAAGTACGTGTTGCGGAAGGTTCAGGAAGGCGAAACGTACGACGAGTGGGAGTTCACCGACGACGCGGTGTACACCTCCCCCTATTTCGTGGCGGGGCAGGAACTCGTCCTCAAAGATGTGGCAACCTCTTTCGACGTCGCCGCCACGGTCGAGGCCAAGGCGTACTCGGTGGTCTTTCCGGATTGGAAGCCTGTGGACCACAAGTTCTGGCCGGCCGAGAACGGTCTTGTCATGCGCTACCGCTGGGAAGGTACGACGGCCGAGGGTGAGACGATGGGCTTTTACTCCATCAGCTTCATCGACACCAACGACGACGGGCAGATCACTCACTGGTCGACCTATGTCAACGATGAGGAGTACGGCCCCTTCCTGGAGAAGGCCATCGGTGCCCGTGGCCCGTTCCACGGTGACGAGTACATGGAGGCGCTGGCCCGCCACTTCGAAAGGCACAACCTCACCTGGTGAACGAAAAAAACTGATGCACAGTCGGCGCCAATACTCGACACAGCGCCGGCACAACTGCCCGAAATAGCGTTGCTCTCCGTGCGGCACCGTTGTCGCACCAGGGAGAAACGGAGTAAGGCAATGCGTTTCAAGAACACCGTAGGCGTCTCGACGATGGCGGCGGGCATCGGGGTGGCGGCACTGCTGGGCCTCGGCATCGGTACGGCCAGTGCCGATCCCGGCCCCGGGCCCGGCTGTGATCGCCCCGGTGCGCCCTGCGACAACCACAACAATCGAGGTCCCCAGGCCGAGGAGTGGCACAATCGCGGCATTGACCAGGGACGGCGCGACCATCAGCCGTTCGACTGGAACGGCCAACGGGTGACGCCCATGCCGGCCGGCGACGGCCACGGCTGGGGCTTCTGGTTCCTCGGTACCTGGATCCCGCTGTAAGGCAACGTGACCCGTGGTGGGGTACTCGAATGGGAGTGCCTCACCGCAAGCGCCGTGCTTACCTGGGCGTGGCGCACACCGCTTTCACCGCACCGTCCATCGCGGTGGCCGCGGTCCAGTGGGCTTGATCTGCCGGCTGAAACGTCGAAAGCTTCGCGGCATAGTTGTCCACGTATTTCGACTGTGCGCGGAGCAAATTGACGAGAAGCGGGTCTGTCGCCTTGTCGGACAAGCGCCGCAGTTCGGCCGCCTCCTCGCGCATAACCGGGACCACGGCCATCGTGATGGACCGCTGTTTGGGCGTCCAGCGCGCGGCCGGCACGCCGTGATCGGTCTTGGCCCATGCCCGCTGCCTGCCGTCGAAGCCGGCACTGGCCCGTTGCCACTGAACGCAGATCGGGTCCGGCTTCGCGGCCGCGAAGGCCTGGGCGGGGCGGGCGCCGGCCTGGTCGCTTGCTGCCGATGAAACCGGCTCGGCAGGAATGGTTTTGGTTGACGGCGGCGAAGTGGGGGCAGACGCGGCCTGCCCCTCTTCGTTGTTCGGCAGCGTGACCGCCAGAACACCACCGACGATCAGCACGGCAGCAGTGGCGGCGCCGACGGCCTTCCATGTCCGCGACCGACCTGTCGCCAGACAGGCACCCGAAGGCCACCGGCTGCCGCTGCCGAGCGCGACGTGGAACGCGGCGTCGGGACGGGCGCGCAACTCGGCGACGGCCACTTCGACGGCCGCGGTGGGCGTGCCCAGATCGGTGAGCGCCTTGACGAACCTGGCGACCGAGACGAGGTCGCGGCTGTAGAGGTTCTCCGGTGGTTGCATCGTGGGCAGAAACCGCGCCACCAGATCTTCCCGCAACTGAGACGCTTGGGCGATTTCCGCCGCGGTGAGCCAATGCCCCGGAACGTCTTCTGTGCCAATCCCTGTCATCAGGTGGTCCTTCCCGCGCGCATCTCATGATTGGTATCGCACTTCGTCGATGCCCTGCAACCGCTCAGCACCTGATCAACGCCACATTGCGATCACAACTGAGCCACCGGCAGATCACGGCCGCAACCGTCCACACGTGCCCGGCCGGGCTTGGCATGATGCGGACATACTGCTGCGCAGTCCGGTTTCGTCATGCTTCTACTGAACGAAGGTGCGTAATGGATCAGTACCGTCGCGGGGAATTCGTGTTCGACGTCATCGATGATGGGCCCGCCGACGGCCCGGTGGTGGTCTTACTGCATGGGTTCCCACAGCAGAACACGAGTTGGCTGCCGATCATCTCGCTGCTCACCGCGCAGGGATTCCGGTGCCTCGCCCCCAACCAGCGAGGTTATTCCCCCGGTGCCCGGCCACTTCGCCGTCGGGACTACCGCGCATACGAACTTGTGCAAGACACCCTCGCGCTGATCGACGCCAGTGGTGCCGAGCGGGTGCATCTCGTCGGTCATGACTGGGGTGCGGCGGTCGCCTGGAGTGTGGCGGGCCACGCCCCCGAGCGGTTGGCGTCGTTGACCGCACTGTCGGTCCCGCACCCGATGGCGTTCCTGCGGTCTCTGCTCACCAGCCGGCAAGGCCTGGCGTCGTGGTACATGTACGTCAACCAAGTGCCGCGACTGTCCGAATGGCTCATGCTCGGCCGTGACGGCAAGGGAGCGGCAGTCACCAAATCCCTGATCCGCAGCGGACTCCCGCCCGAAGCCGCTGCGCGCGACACCCGGTCGATGATCGAACCCGGCGCGTTGACTGCCGCACTCAACTGGTATCGGGCGATGCCGCTGAGCCGGTCGGGCCTCGGCTCGGCGCCGCCGAAGATCACGGTGCCGACGTTGTATGTGTGGAGCGATCGCGATATCGCGATCACCGCCAAACCCGCGCACGACACCGCCCGGTATGTCAGCGGTCCGTACCGGTTCGAGACTCTGACCGGTGCCTCCCACTGGCTGCCGGAGGAGAAGCCGGCAGAGATCACCGAGATGTTGTTGCAGTGGTTCGCGGCGCACCCACTCTGAGCGCATCGAGGTTCACCGCGCCCGCGACGATGCACCCCGTGTGTAGGCCGAGCGCGGACGATGACCATAATCGACAAACATCAAGGTGAGCTAACGATCGGAGCGGACGTGGCGAGGACCGAGACTGACCGGTCCGCATCTCCCGCTCCCCTGCGGCATCCTCACCCCGGCCTGTTGATCGCCGGTTTGAGCCTGGTGGCGCTGACCGTCGCCGTCCTGCAAACCGCGGTGGTGCCCATCCTCGGCATCATCGCCCGGCAATTGAACACCTCGTCGGTAGCAGTCAGCTGGGCCGTCACCGCCAACCTGCTGGCCGCGGCGGCTTCGACCCCGTTGATCGGCCGGCTCGCCGACCTCTACAGCAAGAAACGCGTTCTGCTCGGTGTGCTGGTGGTCGTGCTGGCGGGTTCGGTGCTGGCCGCGGTGACCGCATCGGTACCGCTGCTGGTCGCGGCCCGCGTGCTGCAGGGTGCCTCGTATGCGCTGTATCCCATCAGCATCGCGATCCTGCGCGAGGAACTCGCCGAGGAACGACTGGTCGGGGCGATGTCGGTGTTGTCCGGAACGCTCGGTTTCGGCGGCGGCGTCGGCCTGGTGGTCACCGGCGTGCTGATGACCGGCGATGCGGGTTATCACCGTGTCTTCTGGCTCACCACGGCGTTCACGGTCGTCGTCATCGCCGTCGCGATCATGGTGGTACCCAACCGTCGGCCCGCGGCCGGCGGCGCGATCGACTGGCTCGGCGCGGTCGGCCTGGCGATCGGTTTGTCGGCGGTACTGCTGGCGATCACCCAGGGCAACTCGTGGGGCTGGATTCACCCCGGCACCCTGGCCTTCCTGATCGGCGGCGCGGCCACGCTGATCGGCTGGTGGTGGTGGGAGCGACGGGCGGCCGATCCCCTGGTCTCGACGAGCATGCTGGCTCGACGACCCATCCTGCTGACCAATCTGGCCACCGTCCTGGTCGGCATGGGACTCTACTTCGCATTCCTGGGCCTCACCCAGTTCGTGCAGATGTCGCGCGAGGCCGCCGGGTACGGGTTCGGCGCCAGTGTGCTGCAGGCGAGCGTGTACTTCCTGCTTCCCGGCGCGCTCACCGGTTTCGTGGTGGCGCTCGTCAGCGGCCGCTACATCGACCGATACGGCGCCCGGAAGGTGCTTGTGGTCGCAGCGGTCGCCGGCATCGGGGGGTTCGTCATGCTCGCGGTGGCGCACGACCGTCCCTGGCAGGTGGTGCTGACCGGGGTCCTGGCCAACGCCTACATCAGTCTGGGATACGGGGCGTTGCCCGCACTCGTCGTGAGCGAGGTCGACGCCACCGAGACCGGCATCGCGACAAGCATGAACGCCATCGCCCGCACCATCGGCAGTTCCATGGCGGCGGCGGTGGTGGCGGTGCTGCTCGGCCATCAGATGGTGCCGTCCGAGATCAGCTTCGTGACGATCTTCGTCGCCGGCGCGCTGACCGCTGCGCTGGCGATGGCGCTCATCGCGGTGTCGCGGGCTCCGGACCGCCACGACGAGACCGTCCACAGCCTGTCCGAATCCCGTGCGATGAACCACGAGTGGGGTTGATCGAGAACTCCCCGTTTCGTGTCGGAGCGATCGGATCGGCTGCGAAACTTGTAGCGCGTCGCCGGCGCGGTGTCGATCGCCAGCGATGGAATCGCGCAGTTCGAGCCGGGTCAAACGAAGGATTCCATTGTAAAAATGTTAAATCGTTGCGGAATCGCTTGCGAAGGTCGGCGGAATCGGCGATTGTTTACCGACAGCTCCCGCGGCTGCACTTGAGGAGGAGACCGCTGACCGGCCCAGACATCACCGCCGTCGACAACCCGACAATCCAGGACGACGCGCCACGCGCCAGTGGAACGCCCGTCATCGAGATCGACCATGTCACGAAACGGTTTGGTGATTATGTGGCGGTCGCCGATGCGGACTTCTCCATTGCCTCCGGCGAGTTCTTCTCGATGCTCGGCCCGTCGGGCTGCGGCAAGACCACCACCCTGCGCATGATCGCCGGATTCGAGAGCCCGACCGAGGGCGCCATCCGGTTGGAGGGTGCCGACGTCTCGCGCGTGCCCCCGCACAAACGCAACGTCAACACGGTGTTTCAGCATTACGCGCTGTTTCCGCACATGACGGTGTGGGACAACGTCGCCTACGGCCCGCGCAGCCGCAAGAAGTCCGCCAGGAAAGATGCCGCCGAGATCAAACGCAGCGTCGACGAGCTGCTCGAAATCGTGCGGCTCACCGACTTCGCCAAGCGCAAACCCGGCCAGCTCTCCGGGGGCCAGCAGCAGCGCGTGGCATTGGCACGCGCCCTGGTCAACTACCCCAGCGCCCTGTTGCTCGACGAGCCGCTCGGCGCGCTCGATCTCAAACTGCGCCACGCGATGCAGTTCGAACTCAAACGCATCCAGCGCGAACTCGGTATCACGTTCATCTACGTCACCCACGATCAGGAAGAAGCGCTCACCATGAGCGACCGGATCGCGGTGATGAACAACGGCAACGTCGAGCAGATCGGCAGCCCGACAGAGATTTACGACCGGCCGGCCACGGTGTTCGTGGCGAGCTTCATCGGGCAGGCCAACCTGTGGCCGGGCCGGCAGACCGGGCGGGCCAACCGCGACTTCGTCGAGATCGAGGTGTTCGGCACCACGCTCAAGGCCAAGCCGGGCGACACCACGATCGAGGCCGGTGGCCACGCCACCCTGATGATCCGTCCTGAACGCGTGCGGGTGTCCACGGATCAACCGGGCGCAGCCGACGTCGTATCAGTGCCCGGGACCGTCAAAGATCTGACCTTCCAGGGGCCGGTGGTGCGGCTTTCGGTTGCCGCACCGGACGATTCGACGATCATCGCCCACGTCGGTCCCGAGCAGGACCTGCCGCTGTTGCGCCCGGGTGACCCGGTGCACGTGAGCTGGTCACCGGAGGCGTCGCGCGTGCTGCCCGCCGCGGACATCCCCACCACCGAAGATCTCGAAGAGATGCTCGACGATACGTAACCGCCGCTCGCCATTCCTCTCGACGACAGCGTCCGACCCCACCGAAAGGCCGCCATGCCCGAAAACACCGATCCGCGACTGCTTTCCCGAAACCGTACGTCTCGGCGCCGATTCCTCGGCGGCGGCGCCGCGGCCGCCGCCGCCCTGGCCCTGGGCCCCTCGATCCTGGCCGCGTGTAGCTCCGGGGAGCAATCCAGCGCACCGTCCACCTCGGCCGAACCTGACGACGGCGCACCGGCCAGCGGCCTGCTGCGGGTTTCCAACTGGCCGCTGTATATGGCGCCCGGGTTCGTCGAGGCGTTCCAGAAAGCATCGGGCCTGCAGGTCGACTACAAGGAAGACTTCAACGACAACGAACAGTGGTTCGCCAAGGTCAAGGAGCCGATGTCGCGCAAACAGGACATCGGTTCCGATCTGGTGGTACCCACCGAGTTCATGGCCGCCCGCATCATGAACCTGCACTGGCTCAATGAGATCCGTGACTCGCGGGTGCCCAACAAGAAGAACCTGCGGCCTGATCTGCTGAACTCGAAGATCGACCCGGGTCGCAAGTTCATCGCCCCGTTCATGTCGGGCATGGTGGGTCTGGCCTACAACAAAGCCGCCGCCGGTCGCCCGATCACGAAGGTCGAGGATCTGTGGGATCCGGCCTTCAAGGGCCGCGTGAGCCTGCTGTCGGATCTGCAGGACGGCGTCGGCATGGTCATGCTCGCGCAAAACAACTCGCCCGAGGATCCCAGCACCGACGCCGTCAAGAAGGCCGTCGACACGATCCGGGAGAACAAGGACAAGGGCCAGATCCGCAAGTTCACCGGCAACGATTACGCCGAGGAGCTGGCGGCGGGCAATGTGGTTGTCGCCCAGGCCTATTCAGGCGACGCCGTGCAGCTCAAGGCGGACAACCCCGATATCGAGTTCATCGTGCCCGAGGCCGGTGGCACCTGGTTCATCGACACCATGGTGATCCCGTACACCACGCAGAACCAGAAGGCCGCCGAGGCGTGGATCGACTACATCTACGATCGGGCCAACTACGCCAAGCTGATCGCCACCACGCAATTCGTCCCGGTGCTCTCGGACATGACCGACGAACTGGGCAAGATCGATCCCGCGATTGCCGGCAACCAACTGATCAACCCGCCCGCCGCGATGCTGGACAACCTCAAGTCGTGGGCAGCGCTGACCGACGAACAGACCCAGGAGTTCAACGAGCTCTATGCCGCCGTGACCGGGGGCTGACCCCGTGGCAGGCGTAGCCACCAGCGGCCGGCGGCGCAGCAGGATCGCTCCGTACCTGATGATCCTGCCGGCCCTGGCTTACCTGGGCATCTTTTTCGTCGTCCCGTTTTTCTCGCTGGCGCGGACCTCACTGTCCACCTCCGGCGGGTCCATCTATCTTCCGACACTGACGTTCGACTGGAATTTCGGCAACTACGCCGACGCATTCAGCCACTATCAGGATCAGATCGTGCGGTCTTTCGGCTACGCCCTGGCCGCCACCGTGCTGTGCGCAGTTCTGGCCTTCCCGCTGGCCTACGTGATCGCCTTCAAGGCCGGCCGGTACAAGAACCTGATTCTGGGACTGGTGATCCTGCCGTTCTTCGTCACGTTCCTGATCAGGACGCTGGCCTGGAAGACCATCCTGGCCGACGACGGGTTGGTGGTCAGCGTGCTCGGCTCGATCGGGTTGCTGCCCGGCGAGGGGCGGTTGCTCTCGACGAGCTGGGCGGTGATCGGCGGGCTGACCTACAACTGGATCATCTTCATGATCCTGCCGCTGTATGTCAGCCTGGAGAAAATCGATCCCCGGCTGATCGAGGCATCCAAGGACCTGTACTCCTCGAATCGGCGCAGCTTCACCAAAGTGATTCTGCCGCTGTCGATGCCGGGCGTCCTGGCGGGCAGCATGCTGGTGTTCATCCCGGCGGTCGGTGACTTCATCAACGCCGATTACCTGGGCAGCACCCAGACCACGATGATCGGCAACGTGATCCAGAAGCAGTTCCTGGTGGTCAAGGACTATCCCGCGGCCGCCGCACTGAGCATGGTGCTGATGGGCATCATCCTCGTCGGTGTGCTGCTCTACACCCGCGCTCTGGGGACGGAGGATCTGGTGTGACCGCCACCGCGATCGACGCTGCGATCAACCCGCCACAACCCAAGGCAGTCAAGGGATCCCCGAAATGGGGCGACCTGGTCCTGCGGCTGGTGGCCGGGTTGGTGTTGCTGTACCTGTTCCTGCCGATCTTCGTGATCGTGCTGTTCTCGTTCAACGATCCGTCGGGCAAGTTCAACTACACCTGGCAGGGTTTCACCCTCGACAACTGGGCGCACCCGTTCAAGTATCCGGCGTTGACCGAGGCGCTGAAGTTGAGTCTCAACGTCGCTGGGGTGTCGACGGCGATCGCCCTCGTGTTGGGCACCCTGGTGGCCATCGCCCTGGTGCGCCAACGGTTCCGCGGCCAGAAGGCCGTCGACACCTTCCTGGTCCTGCCGCTGACCGCGCCGGAGGTCGTCATGGGCGCCTCGTTGCTGACACTGTTTCT
>NZ_LZJD01000032.1:0-27577 GCF_001666875.1 Mycobacterium sp. E802 | reverse complement strand
GGCGATTGTCGCTCGATTGTCGCTATTAAGCGGGCAGATCGTCAGGTGCTTTCCGTCCGCGACGCGGTGACGGCTCAACCCGCCGGTCAGCGCCCGGCCACCGTCCACCCGCGCCGACTACGGCGCTGCCCGCAATACCGAGGCGAATTGCTCGAGATCCTCAGCGGTCGTATCGACGTGAGGTGAGACCCGCAGCACCGGCGTGGCCATCTCAAATGGGGCCCGCGCCAATTCGCACGCCGTGGTGACGATGCCGCGTTCGGCGATCAGCCAGGCGCGCACCGAAGCGGGATCGGCACCGTCGACGGGTTCCAACGTGGTGATCGCCGTGGGCTCCTCGACGGGTTCCACCACCCGCCAACCCGGTACCCCGGCCAACGCCTCTCTCGTCGCACGTCCCACCTCGGCGAGCCGCCGGCGGATGGATTCCGGCCCGACAGCGAGATATTCGCCGAGCGCCACTGAATATCCCACGCGGGTGGCGGCATTGTGCTCGCCGTGCTCGAAGCTCTGCAGCACGGTCATCGGCACATCCCAGTTCGGCGGCGGCACCCGGCGCTGCAGCTGCGCAACGAGGGCAGCCCCCACCGCGAGGAATCCGACTCCGCGCGGGCCGGCCAGCCATTTGCGTGACGACGAGTAGATCGCGTCGGGAGCCACCCCGCAGTCCAGATGCCCGAAGGCTTGCGCGGCGTCCACGATGATCGGAACACCGGCGTCGCGGCACAGCGTGACCATCTCCGCCAGCGGCTGGGCCACCCCGCGGTGGCTGGCCAGCGGGGTCAAGTGCAGCAGCGCCGGCGGATCAGACGCGAGCATCCGAGCAGCCGCATCGACATCCACCCTGCCAGCAGCGTCCACCGGCACCGCGCGCACCTGAAAACCGTTGGCCGCCATCACCGCCAGGTTCGGCCCGTACTCACCCGGTGGGCAAGCCACCGTCCGCTCCCCCGCCCAGCTGCCCAGCAACAGATCCAACGAACGGTTGGAGCCGGAGGTATAGACCACGCCGGTGGCATCCAGCCCGGTCAGCGCCGCGATCGCGGCCCGGCCGGCATGCAGTACGGGTGCCGCCGCATCGGCGGCGACATAGCCGCCGACCTCGGCTTCGTGACGGGCGTGGGCAGCAACGGCATCGATCACCGCGAGGCTCTGCCGTGAGCAGGCGCCGCTGTCCAGGTGCAGGCCGGCGACTTTCGGCCGGGCATCCGCCCACTGCTGCGCGAGGCTCATTTCACCGCCAGGGACAGGCCGAAGTCGCCGGCGGGGTCGGTCCACCAATGCGTTTGACGCAGACCGGCTTTCGCCAACTCACCGGCCACCCCGTCAACCCGGAACTTGCATGACACCTCGGTCAACATCTCCTCACCGGCCTCAAATGTCACGTCGAGATCCAGGCCGGCGATCCGGACCTGCTGCGGCGCCCCCGCCCGAAGCCACATCTCGATGCGCTCCTCCTCGACGTTCCACTTCGCCACATGGTCGAAGGCCTCGAGCGCGAAGTCGGCGTCGAGCTCGCGGTTCACCACCGACAGCACATTGCGGTTGAACGCGGCGGTCACGCCGGCGCTGTCGTCGTAGGCGCGGACCAACCGGCCGGCGTCCTTGACCAGGTCGGTGCCCAACAGCAGGCTGTCACCGGGTTGCATGGCCTCGGCGAGCGCCGCCAAGAACTCCGCGCGCGGTCCCGGCGTCAGGTTGCCGATCGTGGACCCGAGGAAGGCCACCAACCGACGTCCCACCGCCGGGATCTTCCCGAGATGTTCCTCGAAATCACCGCACACGGCGTTGATTTCCACACCCGGATATTCGTGGCCGATCGCCTCACCCGCCGTGCGCAGCACGCCGGCGTCGACGTCGAACGGGATGAATCGGCGCAGCTGCCCACCCTCGCGCATGGCGTCGAGCAGCATCCGCGTCTTCTCCGAGGTTCCGCTGCCGAGCTCCACCAATGTGTCGGCACCGGCGGCGGCGACGATCTCCGCAGAGTGCTCCCGCAGGATCTGCGCCTCGGTGCGCGTCGGGTAGTACTCGGGCAGCCGGGTGATCTGATCGAACAGGTCACTGCCCACGGCATCGTAGAACCACTTGGGCGGCAGAGTCTTCGGTGACTGGGTCAGCCCCTCGCGCACATCACGACGCAATGCGGTGGCGGCCGAGTCGGCGGCCAGATAGTTGGACAGGGTGAGCGTCATACCGAACCTTTCAGAGGTGTGAGCTCGACGTCAGAGCCGGCCACGGTGACCAGATGCCGGTCCGGGACGTCCGACCAGTTCGGATCGTCGTCGTACGGTTCGCTGGCCAGGACGACGCCGTCCGGCAGTCGTAGCATCGACAAGGTGTCACCCCAGGTGGTGGCCACCATACGGGAACCGTTGGCCGCCAGGATGTTCAGCCGCGCACCAGGATCCAGGGCGCCTACCTCGACGACGGTGTCCCCCAGCACGTCCAGCCCCCGCTCGAAGATCAGGGCGGCCAACAGGGCGCTGTCCACCGTGGATTCAGCGACCGGACGGGGCGGCAACACCGCCCGGTCCACGATCCCGTTGTGCGACAACAGCCATTCGCCATCCGTGAACGGCGCCGAGGCCGAGGGCTCGATCGGCATACCGATGGTGGCAGAACGCACGGCGGCGACCACGCAGCCACTACTCAACGCCGGCGCGACGGAGGCGAACGAGGCGTCACCCCACAGCGGCTTCTCACTGCGCCAGCGACGCGCCACGCCACGGTCGAAAAATCCGGCGCCCCAACCGTCGGCGTTCATCAGACCGTGCTTCTGCCGGCGCGGGGCGTAGGACTGCACCAGCAGCCCCTGCGGGGGATCCAATACCAGAGACGACACCGAACGCGGCGCGCCGAGCCATCCGAGATGCCGGCACATCAGCTGAATTCTCTTCGCGCAAGCGGCTCATCGCCGGCGTCCCAGGCCAAGCGCACGCCGGAGAAGATCTGGCGTCGGACCGGGTGATCCCAGTTGCGGAAGCTGGGCCGCAGGATGTCGGCCGATACCGCCCATGATCCGCCACGCAGGACGCGGTAGTCACCGGCCCCATTGCCTTCGAAGAAGGGTTCGGTGTAGCGGTCGTACACCATGGGGGTGAAGCCGGGCCAGGGCCGCAGCGACGAGGTGGTCCACTCCCACACATCGCCCAGCATCTGCTCGACACCGTAGGCCGACGCACCGGCCGGATAGGCCCCCACCGGGGCCGGTCGGCGCGCCTCGCCACCGAGGTTGGCCAGCGACTCGGTGGGTTCGGTTGCACCCCAGGGAAACCGGCGTCGAGCACCGACCGCCGGGTCCCACGCGCAGGCCTTCTCCCATTCGATCTCGGTGGGCAGCCGGGCACCCGCCCAGGCGGCGTACGCCTCGGCCTCGAAGAAGGTGACATGTTGCACCGGTTCGTCGGCCGGGATGGATTCGATGTGCCCGAACCGGATTCGGGTACCGTCTTGCCCCCAGAATTGCGGCGCTGACAAATCAGCCTCCCGCAGATGCGCCCACCCACGCTCCGACCACCACCGCCGTTGCTGATAGCCACCGTCGTCGATGAACTCGCGCCATTCGGCGTTGGTCACCGCTACCCGGCCGATATAGAAGCTGGGAACGTCCACGACGTGCGGTGGACGCTCGTTGTCCAGTGAATACGGTTCGGTCAGTTCGTCCACCCCGAGCACGAACGGACCGCCGGGGATCAGCACGGATGTACCGGCCAGCCCGGGCCGGCCTGGCGGCAGCGCGGCACCGCGATCCAGCAACGGCGGGCCGGCCCGCAGATTCAATGCCTGCAGCATGGTTTCGTCGTGCTGATTTTCGTGGCTGATCACCAGGGCGAAGTTGAAGCCGCAGTCATCGGGGTCGAGAACGTCCAAGGCGTCCAAGGCTTTTGATCGCACTGTCGCGCAGTATGTGCGGGCATCGGTGGGCGGCAGGAGGGGTAGATCCACGCGGCTGGCCCGTGAGTGGACGAAGGCGTCGTAGAGCCGGTCCACCTCCGGAGACAGCAGACCCGGGCGGTCCGTCGCGCCGCCGCGCAGCAGCCACAACTCCTCCTGCTGGCCGATGTGGGCGAGATCCCACACCAGCGGGCTCATCAGCGGGCTGTACTGGCGGTGCAGTTCGGCATCGTCGAAGTCGACCAGGCGTAGCGTGCGGTCCCGCGCGCGGGTGAGCTGCTGCGCCAGCATCTCGCGTGTGCTCAAAGCTCGCCTTTCACCAGTTGGCTCATCGCAGAGACGATCCCGTGCCCCACCACGTGATCGGCGAAATCGTCGGCGGGGCACCGCCCCTGTTGGACCGAACGCGTCAACTGTGCCATCGATTCCACGAGTTCCGTCGGAGCCCGCTGCGCGGCAGCCGACACGCAGCTCAGCGCAGATTTCTGCAACCGTCGATCCTCCAGTCCGATCCGCGCGGCCCGGTCCCAGGCGGTGGCCACCGGAGCCGTCGCCTCCTCGGCAATCGCAGCGGCCTCCGGGTCGTCGAGCAGGGCGGTGAGCATGAAGACCACCGTCGGCCAGAGGGTGTCGGGCACGCTGTCGAGGTAACGGATCTCCAGCCAGCGACGCGGCCGTACCGGCGGGAACAACGTGGTCAGGTGGTATTCGAGATCCGCTTCGGTGGGACGGCGGCCGCCGAGTACGGCGCGTCCGTCGGCCCAGTCGGCGAACGGAACCCAATTGGGCACCGGAACGGCATCGGGGCTGTTGACCAACATCACCGGCGCGCGCAACGCATAGCGTGCCCAGTCACTGGCCGGATCGTCACCGTCGGCACCCAGCACCGGCCCACAGCGCGCCGAGTCCAGCTGCCCCCACACCCGCTGCCGGGAGGACTTCCAGCCGGTGAACTCGCCGCCGAGCATCGGCGAATTGGCCGTGATGGCGATCATCGTCGGGCCGAGGGCATGCGCGAGCCGAACCCGTCGGGCCCAGCCGTCCCGCGGGCCGGCGTCGAGGTTCACCTGCACCGACGCGGTCGAGGTCATCATCGCCGCGCCGGCCTCGGCGGACCCGCTTGCTGCGAAGAACGCCTCCATGGCCTGATACCGCGGGCCGGGGTTGACGCGCTGGGTGGGCCGCACCGGATCGGCGCCCAGCAGCACCAGGCCCAGACCGTGGCGGGCGAATGTCGCGCGCAACACGGTGCGGTCAGCCTGCAGCGCGGCCACGGCCGCTGACGCGCCGTCGGCCGGTGGTCCGGACAGTTCGACCGCACCGCCGGGTTCGACGGTGATCCGGCTGCCACCCGGCATGGCCGGTGCCGAGGCGATGACTGCGGACAGCTCCTCCCAGCCCGGGCGGCGCGACGGGTTGTCGAGGTCGAAGCAGTGCGCCTCGATCTCCAGGCCGACCTGTCCGAGCGGGCCGTCGTCGAGACAGCGGGCCTCGATGTACGCCGCAGCATGTTCGGCACTGGTGAACTCGACAGGAGACAGGCCAGAGGCATCAGTCCACACGGGTACTGCCATGGCGCCACCTCCCGATCCTCACCGCTATCAAACGGCTCGGTTGTGTTCCATCATCCAGATCGGACCGACATGTTCACTGCCCCAGCGTGTTCTGCATCGCACCGGCCAGGACGTTGACCGCGGGGCCGCCGTTGCCGGATTGGCATACCTTGGCTTGCAGCAGCACGTTCTCCCGTTTGCGGGTGGTGTTGAAACAGCGCCGGTCGGTTCCGGCTTCCTGTTTGACCCAGTCGGCGTTGGTATCGCCGACCGCGCCAACGGTGAACGTCCACACCTGCGTGACGAAGTTGTCCAGGTGCATCGCGGTGGTCTGCCCCGAGCAGCCGTTGGTGCGGTCCACCACGCGGTGGAATGCCCGGTCGGCAGCCTCCGGTGTGGCGAACACGCCGATCGCCTGCTTGACGTAGTGGTTCTGATCGTCGGCCGCGGTCTGGGTGGTGGCGCCGTTGAACGAGGCGAGGTCCGGATCGTTGAACACCTCGGGCAGGCCGATGTCCGCCCAGTTGTTGCACACCGGGATGTCCACCGAGAACCCCTGGAACGGGGCGGTGAATTGGTCCTCCCACCCCATCGGGGCACCGATGATGTTGCCCACCGAACCCTTGGGCATGACCGCGTAGGACACCACACCCGGATCCGAGGGACGCGCACCGGCAGGTGCAGCCAACGCCAGCGCAAGACCGGCCAGCCCGAAACCGACAGTCAGGGCACGCATGCCACGATCATGCCAGTCAGTACACCGTCCGCGTGCAGTAGGTGCGGGCCGGTGACGGGTACGGCCAGGCGTGGTGGCCCGTCTCGGCAGAACAGGCCGACCCGTCGCGCACGTCGAGCCGGCGGGTCACCTGGACCAGGACCCCGGCACCGCGCTCGGAACAGTTGGCCAGTTCGACCAGCCCCGCCGGCAGGCCCAGTTCATAGCAATGATCGGCGACCAGGTTCGGCACCAGACACAGCCGCGCGGTCGACGGATCGGCGCCGTCGGCCGGTAGATGCTGATATTCGGCGCTCGGGCAGGCGCCGGTGGCGTCGGCGATGGCTCCGACGGTGTAACTCGGGTCGACTCCGCAGGACACCTTGGCGGCGCGCGACACCGCGGGCGCGGCCGGCGTGGTGGCCGGGACGCTGACGCAATCGCCGACCGAGAAGACCATGGCCGCGCTGCGCTCTGGGGCTTTTCCACCCATACCGCATCCGGCCGTCAGCGCCGCCACTGCGAGCAGCGCGGCGACCAGAAGCCGTTTGCGGGTCATGGTTAGCGAGAATCTCACGTTTCCCCATGACGCGCCCAGGGCTTGGGCACACCGGGTCGAAATGCCGGGCGCCCCGGTCACCAAGGGGAAGTGACCGGGGCGTCTGGGGGCTGCAGAGTTGTCTAGTTGGGGACGGAGGCACCCTGGCAATCGGCGCAGATGCCCCAGAACACCACCTCGGCCTCGTCGACCGCGAAGCCGGCGAGATCAGAAGGCTCGAGGCAGGGGGTGTCGCCGACGGCGCAGTCCACGTCGGCCACGGTGCCACACACCCGGCACACCAGGTGGTGGTGATTGTCGCCGGCGCGGGTCTCATAGCGGGCAGAGGAGCCGGCAGGTTCGATACGACGCACCAGACCCGCGTTCACGCAGGCCCGCAGCACGTCATAGATGGCCTGGGTGGAGACCGAACCGAGGGTTTCGCGGGCCAGACCGGCCACATCGTCTGCAGTCGAGTGCGGGTGATCGGCCAGAACCTGGAGAACCGTGACCCGCGGCGCCGTCACGCGCAACCCTGCGGCCCGCAACAGGGCCTTGGGATCGTGTTCATGCACCGTGGTCACGGTTCCAGTATGCGCACTTTTTGGAGTCAATCCAAAAGAGCAGGGTGTGATTATGGTCGCGCCGGCGGGGTCGGAGTGGGCGGCGTCTCAGGACGCTCCGATCCGTTACCCGGGCCAGGCCCCCAACCGGGGCCGCCGGGTCCTCCGGGGCCGAACGCGCCGGGTCCTCCGGGACCTCCGGGGCCGAACGGCGGCATCATGTGACGTCCCGGTCCCATCTGCCCCGGTCCACCGCCGGGTCCGCCGTGGTGGAACGTCATCATCCCGCCGCGATCGTGGCCGCCGCGGTGGTGATGGCCGTCGGAGTGGGCACCGAGACAGAAGCCGATGCTGAAGACCACAGCGACGATGAAGACGATGCCGGCGGCGATGCCCACCCAGGCAAGTGCCTGGAACAGACGGCTGGATTTTTTCTCGACAGGTTGGGCCGCCACCGGTGCCGGCGTGACCGCGACCGGTTCGGCTGCGCCCACCGGCTCGGTCGCAGGATCGGGCGGAGGGGGTGTGTCAGTCATACCTACGAGCATGCAAGCGCTGCTGAGGTGCCGATCAAGAATTGACTATGAATCGGCTATGAAAGCCCCGGGACACCGGTCGCCGTTTTCTGCACCATGGTCGCTCCCGGGCAAAAACCACAGCCGTGCGGTAGAAACCGGCGCAGAGGTGTGACGGGAAAGCGAGCTACAGCTCCCACGGCTTGAACGGATTCACCGCGTATTGGATCACCCGATATGGCGAGCCGCCGCGGGCCATGGTGTTCCACTGGCTGACGAAGACCCGCACGTAATCGAGCGTGGACCCCGGTGAGATGTAGCCGCCGTAGGGCTGGGCCAACTGGTTGATCTCCGGCGGGGGCAGGGATTCGACCGGGTCCGGCCAGGCACTGGCGAACACCACCGTGGTCACCGGCGCCGCGCCCAGGCCGGTCGGGTCGTAGGCGACCCGCACTTCCATGTTCCCGGTGGTGGCGTTGAAATACGACAGCACGGGCTTGCCGTCGATCTGCCGGATGCTCATCTCCCCCACCCGGTCGGGGAACAACGCCGTCGGAGGCTTGCCCCACCCGCCGGTGGCCGACCAGCCCTGCCAGCCGGCCCGATCGGTGAACCTCTGCGGTGTGGATCGGTACAGGAATGGCGGGCTGCTGCGGTCGAAGTTGTTCGCCACGATATAGACCCATCCACTCGGAGAGTCCGGGGCCGGGATCGGGTCGTAGTACCCGGTGATCTGCGACTGGGCGCCACCGGCAAACTTCGCCTCCCGCACCGAACCGGGCACCGTCGGCCAATTGGGCCGGGCTGCATCGGCTTTCACCAGCCGGGAACTGTACGGCTTGAGGTTGTAGGTGGTCGTCACCAACATGTAGTTCTCGCGGTTGATCGACACCACACCGGCAGGCAACTGGGAGGAACCGGGCGGGGCCGCATCGGCCAGCAGTGGTTTGTCCACCCCGCTGACGCCCCGGTACCGCACCCCGGCCGGGTCGTCGATCGAATCGGCATCGACGTGCAGGGCCACCGGTGAATACCAGCCGCCGAAGCCGACGGCTTGGCCGGCGAAGCTGTCCCCGCAGACCTGCAGCACGCGGCTGGGGAACTCCATGAACTCACACAGGTCGGTGGCGCCGATACCGTAATCGCGAGTGGGAGTACCGGTTCCGGCGCTCGGCCCGATCCGCAGCACCTGTCCGGGAGCCAACGGCGACACCCCGGCGTCGGCAGCCGCCTCAGGCACCGCCCAAATGACATTCCAGCAGAGAAAAACCGAGAGAACGCCTGTTGGAATGCGGTTTCGGCGCAAGGGGTCTAGAGTTCGGCGGCCAGCAGCTCAGCGATTTGAATCGTGTTCAGCGCCGCACCTTTTCGCAGGTTGTCACCGGACACGAACAGGGCCAGCCCACGCCCCTCCGGCACGCCCGGATCCTGACGAATCCGGCCGACGAGGGACTCGTCGGCACCGGCAGCGGCCAACGGGGTCGGCACGTCGACCAGCTTCACGCCGGGGGCCGCAGCCAACAGCTCTTGGGCACGCCCAACCGAAAGCGGTTGGGCGAACTCGGCATTGATCGACAGTGAGTGCCCGGTGAACACCGGGACGCGCACACAGGTACCGCTCACCGCGAGCTCGGGGATGCCAAGGATCTTGCGGCTCTCGTTGCGCAGCTTCTGGTCCTCGTCGGTCTCGCCGGAGCCGTCGTCGACCAGTGAGCCGGCCAGTGGCACCACGTTGAAGGCAATGGGCGCAACGTATTTCACCGGCGCGGGGTAATCGACCGCCGAACCGTCGTGCACCAGCTGCTCGGCCCCGTCGATCACGGCGCGCGTCTGAGAGGCGAGCTCCTCGACGCCGGCCAGGCCACTGCCCGACACGGCCTGGTAGCTCGACACGATCAGTCGGGTCAGGCCGGCTTCCTCGTGCAACGGCCGCAGCACCGGCATCGCGGCCATGGTGGTGCAGTTCGGGTTGGCGATGATGCCCTTCGGTCGACGCCCGGCGTCGCGCGTGAAGTTCACCTCGCTGACGATCAACGGGACGTCGGGGTCCTTGCGCCAGGCCGACGAGTTGTCGACGACGACGGCGCCGGCCGCGGCGAACCGCGGCGCCTGCACGCGCGACATCGTCGCGCCCGCGGAGAACAACGCAATGTCCAGACCGGACGGGTCGGCGGTCTCGCTGTTCTCGACCTCGATCTCCTGGCCGCGGAACGTCAGCTTCTTGCCCTCGGACCGGGCCGAGGCGAAGAACCGCACCGAGTCAGCGGGGAAGTTCCGTTGTTCCAGCAGGGTGCGCATGACCTGGCCGACCTGGCCGGTGGCACCGACTACACCGATCGAAACCATGCTATTTACCCCGTCGCTTCGCTCGCCCCACGTCTATCGCCCTGTCCCGCCGTAGACGACCGCCTGGTCATCGCCACCAAGACCGAAGGCCTCGTGCAGTGCGGACACAGCGGTGTCCAGGTCCGTGTCCTTGACCAGCACCGAGATGCGGATCTCGGAGGTGGAGATCAGATCGATGTTGACTCCGGCCTCGGCCAGCGACTCGCAGAACTTTGCGGTGACGCCGGGATGGCTGCGCATACCCGCACCGACCAACGAGACCTTGCCGATGTGATCGTCGTACAGCACCTGGCTGAAGCCGATCTCGTCCTGCAGCGAGGTCAGCTTCTGCACCGCGCCCGGTCCGTTGTCCATGGGGCAGGTGAAGGTGATGTCGGTCTTGCCGTCCTCCACCTTGGAGATGTTCTGCAGCACCATGTCGATGTTCACGTCGGCGTCGGCGACGGCGCGGAACACCCGAGCGGCGTAGCCGGGTACGTCGGGCACGCCCACCACGGTGACCTTGGCCTCCCCGCGGTCGTGGGCTACTCCGGTCAGAAGGGCGTCTTCCATGGGGATGTCCTCGATCGATCCTTTGACGATGGTGCCGGGTTTGTCCGAGTACGACGACCGCACGTGAATCGGAACGTTGTACCGGCGGGCGTATTCGACGCAGCGCAGCATGAGCACCTTGGCCCCGCACGCCGCCATTTCCAGCATTTCCTCGAACGTGACGGTGTCGAGGTGGCGGGCGTTGGGCACGATGCGCGGGTCGGCGGTGAAGATGCCGTCGACGTCGGTGTAGATCTCGCAGACGTCGGCCTTGAGCGCTGCGGCCAGCGCGACGGCGGTGGTGTCCGAGCCGCCGCGGCCCATGGTGGTGACGTCCTTGCTGTCCTGGCTGACGCCCTGGAACCCGGCGACCAGCACGATGACGCCCTCGTCGAGCGCGTCGCGCAGGCGACCGGGGGTGACGTCGATGATCTTGGCGTTGCCGTGGGTGCCGGTGGTGACGATGCCGGCCTGCGACCCGGTGAACGAGCGGGCCTGCGCGCCGAGCGACTCGATGGCCATCGCGACCAGGGCGTTGGAGATGCGCTCACCGGCGGTCAGCAGCATGTCCATCTCACGCGCCGGCGGGGCCGGGGAGACCTGGCGGGCCAGATCGAGCAGGTCGTCAGTGGTGTCGCCCATCGCGGAGACCACGACGACAACGTCGTTGCCGGCCTTCTTCGTCTCGACGATGCGCTCGGCCACGCGACGGATCCGATCGGCATCCGATACCGAAGATCCGCCGTACTTCTGTACGACGAGCGCCACTGTCCAACCTTCCGGGGCGGGTGTTGAGTCCAACCAAGGATAAGGGAGAGGCGCACGCGATTTTTTTCGCCGGTAGCTTGGCTGACGTGCCTGACGCCCGGTTGGCCGCCACCAGTGTGCCGATTCATCCCGACCTCGCGGCGCGCTGGAGTCCCCGCGCTTTCGACCCTGATGCCGGCATTACCGCTGACCAGCTGACCGCTTTACTGGAAGCGGCGCGGTGGGCCGCGAGCTGGGGGCACCGTCAGCCGGTGCGGTTCCTGATCGGCCGCCGCGGAGACGAGACATTCACCACATTGACGAGCCTGCTCAAACGCGGCAACACCTACGCGCACGCGGCCTCGGCGCTGATTCTGGTGTGCGCGGACGAAGGGGACGACGAGAGGACGGCGTTGTACGCCGCGGTCGACGCCGGCGCAGCCATCGCGCAGCTGACCGTCGAAGCGGTGTCCCGCGGACTGATCGTCCATCCGATGGCCGGTTTCGACGTCGACGGCACCCGGGTGGCCTTCGGCATCCCGGACGGAGTGCGGCCGTTGGCCATCGTCGCGGTCGGCGCGCTGGGCGACTACTCCCACGCCGACGAGGCGATCGTCGAACGGGACAGCCGGCCCCGGGAACGGTTACCGCTGGATCAAATCGCATTCAGCGGGCAATGGGGCGCGTCGGCGTCTTTCTGGCCATCTCCTGCTCATACTGCGTAAACCTCCGACCGCTAGGTGTGTGGACGCCACGTCCCGGGCCGTAAAGGAGAACCATGAGCAGTACCGAAGTCGGCAAGGCTGCCATCGACCTGAGCCAGGTCGCCGGGTTGTCGTCGGCGGACCGGCGCCAGCTCGCCGAGTTGCTCGATACCGGCGTCGATCCGGGCACTGACCTTCTGGCGGCCATCGATGCGGACCTGGCCGCGAAGGTCCTTCGATCGGTGCCCGCGACGACGGGCGTGCGCCTGCTGGCCGCGCTGGCGGCGCCTCATGCAGCCGAGATTCTGCGCCACCTCGACGATGACAGGCGCGACGGCCTGCTGGGCGCCATGCCCGCCGACCGGGCCCGGGTGTTGCGAGGGCTGCTCTCCTGGCCCGAGGATTCCGTCGCCGCCCATATGCAGCCCGATGTGCTGACCGTTTCCCCGACGGCCACCGTGGCGCAGGCCGTCGACCAGATCCGGGCGCACGCGCTCGAGCGGCCGAATGACTCGGCCGGGGCCTACGTCTACGTCGTCGAGGCCGACAAGGTCCTGCTCGGCGCGGTGCGCCTGCGCAACCTGGTGCTGACCGCCGCCGACCGGCCGGTCGCCGACCTGGTCGACGACGTCGTCACCGTCCTCCCGTTGAGCGACGCCGAAGACGCGGCCATGATCCTCTTCGACCACAGGCTCGATGAGCTTCCGGTCATCGACACCGAAGGCCGGCTGCTGGGCATCCTCACCGAGGACGATGCGGTGGAGATCGTGGAGGAGGAGGCGACCGAGGACGCCGAGCGTCAGGGCGGTTCGGAACCGCTCGACGTGCCTTACCTGCGTGCGTCGCCGTGGCTGTTGTGGCGCAAGCGCATCGTCTGGCTGCTGGTGCTCTTCGCGGCCGAGGCCTACACGGGCACGGTGCTGCGGGCGTTCGAGGAAGAGATGGAAGCCGTTGTCGCACTGGCGTTTTTCATCCCGCTGCTGATCGGGACCGGTGGCAACACCGGCACCCAGATCACCACCACGCTCGTCCGTGCGATGGGCACCGGCCAGATCCGGTTCCGCGATGTGCCGGCGATCGTCACCAAGGAGATGTCGACGGGTGCGCTGATCGCGATTGCGATGGCCGCCGCGGCGATGGTGCGGGCCTGGACGTTGGGCGTGGGGCCCGAGGTCACGTTGACGGTCTGCCTGACGGTCGCGGCGATCGTGATGTGGGCGTCGCTGGTGTCCTCGGTGCTGCCGCTGGCCTTGAAGAAGGTGAAGGTGGACCCAGCGGTGGTGTCGGCACCGATGATCGCGACGATCGTCGACGGCACCGGCCTGATGATTTATTTCTGGATCGCGCATCTGACCCTGCCGCAGTTGGCGGGGTTGTAGGCCCCGATCACTGCTTCTCGATGATCAGCTGGCGCTGCGGGCCGTGGTGGTAGTGCCAGCCGGGCTTCATGCCGGGGGCCGGGGTGGCGTAGGTGTCGGGGCTGTACTGGTTTCCCGAGCCGGTCGGGCCCTGCGCGGCGGCCGTGCCGGCCAGGCCGAGCGCGGCGGCGCCGAGGATGCCGGCGGACAGAACGGGCAGTACCAGAGCCTTGGTGATGTTCATCATGATCGTGAATCCTTTTGTCTCAGTTGGTGTTTGGATTTTCTCGTCGGCCTGTTCGGCCTCTGAGACAAGAGTGCGGCCCGGGCGCCGACAAATCTGTCCGGCGACCGGAGGATGAGGCTGGTGAAGATGCGTTCCCCCGATCAGGGGAAGCGCACGTCATCCGCGCGTTTTGGCCTGGGTCCGACGCGGAGTACAGTTGGCCGGGTGCAGCGGGTGCTCCTTCTCGGACGCCGCGACGGGGTCTGATCAGACCGGCTTCCCGTCGCGGGTTTTTGCGATGCGCCGGTCGGGTCCCCCATCAACTCCCGGAGCAACATCATGACCAGCCCAGACGCCTTTACGTCCGCCCGCACCATCACCACACCGTCCGGTGCCCCCAACCCCGGTCAACCGGCCTGGAACACCCAACGCGGTTCATCGATGCCGGTCAGCCGGTACCGCAGCTTCGCCGAAGAGGTCGAAGATGTGCGCCTGCCCGACCGCACCTGGCCCGATCGCGTCATCGACACCGCACCCCAGTGGTGCGCGGTGGACCTGCGCGACGGTAACCAGGCCCTGATCGACCCGATGAGCCCGGCGCGCAAGCGCCGCATGTTCGACCTGCTGGTCCGGATGGGCTACAAGGAGATCGAGGTCGGCTTCCCGTCGGCGTCGCAGACCGACTACGACTTCGTCCGCGAGATCATCACCGACGGCGCGATCCCGGACGACGTCACCATCCAGGTGCTGACCCAGTGCCGGCCCGAGCTGATCGAGCGCACCTTCGAGGCCTGCGCCGGCGCCCCGCAGGTGATCGTGCACTTCTACAACTCGACGTCGATCCTGCAGCGCCGCGTGGTGTTCCGCGCCGACCGTGACGCGGTCAAGAAGATCGCCACCGACGGCGCCACGATGTGCGTCGAGGAGGCCAAGAAGTACCCGCAGACCCGGTGGCGCTTCGAGTACTCCCCCGAGTCCTACACCGGCACCGAGCTGGAGTACGCCGTCGAGGTGTGCAACGCCGTCGCAGATATCGTCAAGCCCACCCCCGAGTGGCCGCTGATCGTCAACCTGCCGGCCACCGTCGAGATGGCCACCCCGAACGTCTATGCCGATTCGATCGAATGGATGAACCGGCATCTGGCCCCGCGGGATTCGATCATCCTGAGCCTGCACCCCCACAACGACCGCGGAACCGGTGTTGCCGCAGCCGAATTGGGCTACCAGGCCGGCGCCGACCGGATCGAGGGCTGCCTGTTCGGCAACGGTGAGCGCACCGGCAACGTCTGCCTGGTGACATTGGGGCTGAACATGTTCAGCCGGGGGGTCGATCCGCAGATCGACTTCTCCAACATCGACGAGATCCGTCGCACGGTTGAGTACTGCAACCAGCTGCCCGTGCACGAACGTCACCCCTACGGCGGTGACCTGGTCTATACCGCGTTCTCCGGCAGCCACCAGGATGCCATCAACAAGGGCCTGGACCAGATGAAGGTGGATGCGGATGCCGCCGACGCCGACATGGACGACATCCTGTGGCAAGTTCCCTACCTGCCCATCGACCCCAAGGACGTCGGCCGCACCTACGAGGCCGTGATCCGGGTCAACTCGCAGTCCGGCAAGGGCGGCGTCGCCTACATCATGAAGGCCGACCATGGCCTGGTGCTGCCGCGGCGGCTGCAGATCGAGTTCAGCCAGGCGATCCAGGCGATCACCGACGGCGAGGGCGGCGAGGTGTCGCCCAAGGAGATCTGGGACGCGTTCTCCGAGGAGTACCTGGCCCCGATCACCCCGCTGGAGCGCATCCGCCAGAAGGTGGTGGCCTCCGAGGTCGACGGTGGCACCGACACCATCACCGCGATCGTGAAGATCGACGGTGTCGAACGCGAGATCGTCGGGGCTGGCAACGGTCCGCTGGCGGCTTTCGTCGACGCGTTGGGCGCGATCGGTTACGACATCAACGTGCTCGATTACTCCGAGCACGCCATGTCCTCGGGCGAGGAAGCCCAGGCCGCGGCCTACGTCGAGGCCTCGATCGGCGGGCGGACCGTCTGGGGCGTCGGCATCGCCACGTCGATCACAACTGCATCACTTCGCGCGGTCGTGTCTGCCGTCAATCGCGCCGCGCGTGCTTAGCTGACGTCGGCGTAGATCACTGCGCCTGACGTCAAAGGCAAGGAGCGCTCCATGGACTGGGGCTCAACGTGGGATTTCCTGTGGCATTTCCTGATCATCTTCGCCTGGATCGCGTACCTACTGGTCCTCTTCCAGATCCTGTCGGACCTGTTCTGGCGTGATCACAAGACCTCCGGCTGGGTCAAAGCCGTCTGGGTGGTCTTCCTGATCGTGTTCCCGTGGCTGACCGCGCTGGTGTACCTCATCGCGCGTGGCAAGGGCATGTCCGAGCGCGCGCAGGCGGCCGCGGTGGCGGCCAAGCGGGAGACCGACGACTACATCCGCCAGGCGGCGGGTCGGTCACCGGCTCAGGAGATCGCCGACGCCAAGGCCCTGCTCGATGCCGGCACGATCACCCAGGCCGAGTTCGACGGGCTGAAGGCCAAGGCGCTGAGCTGAGTCAGAAAAGCGTGTACTGATCGCTCTCGACGGGGGTGTCGCAGAACTGCTCGATGTCGGTTCCACCGACGACATGGGCCAACAGGTCCATGAACGTCTCGTCATCGAGCAGCGGCACCCCCAACTCAGCGGCCTGATAACCCTTGCCCTGATCGGGTGCGGGTTCGTTGCACAGCACCAGCGAGGTCTGCTGATCCACCAGATCGGTGTACGCCAGGCCGGCATGCAGGATGCGCTCGACGAGTTCCTCATGGGTGCGGGCCACCTCCGCCGACAGCGCCACCCGCATCCCCTGCACCAGCGGCCGGCCGGCCACGTAGACGCCCGGGTTGGCGTACGTACAGGGCAGCCGCGACGCCACCACCTTCAACGGGCGCAATTCCTCGTGGGTGACGTGGCCGTTGGGCCAGTACCGACGGCCCACCTCCCGTAGCGGCAGCCAGACCTTACGGTCGCGGGCCCGAGCCAAGGTGGGTTTGAGGATCTGCGCCAGCACCAGCGCATCATCGAGGGCATCGTGGGGCTTCATCTGGCTCACACCCCAATGTGTGGCCAACGTCTCCAGACGCAGGTTCTCGGTCCCCAGGGCCAACCGACGGGCCAGCTCGACCGTGCACATCACGCTGTCGATCGGCAGCTCGGCCCCCACCAGCTCGGCCTCGGCGGTCAGGAAGCTGTAGTCGAAACCCACGTTGTGGGCGACCAACGTGCGTCCCCGCAGGACGTCGCTCAGCTCCGCCACGACGTCGCCGAAGGTCGGCTGCCCTTCCAACATCTCGGCGGTCAGTCCGTGTACGTGCGTGGGCCCGGGATCCACCCCCGGGTTCAGCAAGGTGGCGACGCTGCGCTCGACATTGCCGTCATCCCCGACCGCCAGCGCGGCGACGCTGACGATGCGTGCCTGCCCAGGCCGGAACCCGGATGTCTCCACGTCGACGACGGCCCAGCCCGCGCCCGGCTCGTCCGCCGGTCTGCCCCACGCGCTGCTCATGTTCGTCAGGATGGCACGTGAGCCCGACAGAGTCCGATTGACGCGCCGCGTCGCCTCGCCCGGCGCGACTGCGTGTCGTGCACCTAAAATCGCCGGAATGCTGACCCTTCGTGGGCGTGCCGCGCTGGCCGCCGGAGCAACCGCACGCTGGGCGTCGCGGGTCACCGGCCGCGGCGCGGGCGCGATGATCGGTGGTCTGGTGGCGATGACGCTGGACCGCTCGATCCTGCGTCAACTGGGCCAGGGCCGTCGCAGCGTCGTGGTGACCGGCACCAACGGCAAGTCGACCACCACCCGGATGACCGCGGCTGCACTGGCCACGCTCGGTGAGGTGGCCAGCAACTCCGAAGGCGCCAACATGGACGCCGGCCTGGTGGCGGCGCTGGCCGCGGCGCGTCACGCCTCGTTGGCCGCGCTCGAGGTCGACGAGATGCACGTCCCGCACGTCAGCGACGCGGTGTCACCGTCGGTGATCGTGCTGCTCAACCTGTCCCGCGATCAGCTGGACCGGGTTGGCGAGATCAACCACATCGAACGCACGTTGCGCGGCGGGCTGGCCCGTCATCGCGACGCGGTCATCGTGGCCAACTGCGATGACGTGCTGATGACCTCCGCCGCCTACGACAGCCCCAACGTGGTGTGGGTGGCCGCCGGTGGCAGCTGGGCCGGTGACTCGGTGAGCTGTCCGCGCTCGGGCGAGATCATCGTGCGTGAGGGACGCGACTGGTACTCGACGGGCAGCGACTTCAAGCGCCCCAGCCCGCAATGGTGGTTCGACGACACCCACATCTACGGCCCGGACGGTCTGGTGCTGCCGATGACGCTGGCATTACCGGGGGCCGTCAACCGCGGCAACGCCACCCAGGCCGTCGCGGCTGCCGTCGCGCTCGGGGCGGATCCGGTTCGTGCGGTGGCCGCGGTGTCCGGGGTCGACGAGGTTGCCGGCCGCTACCGCACGGTGCAGATCGGCTCGCACACCGCCCGAATCCTGTTGGCCAAGAACCCCGCCGGATGGCAGGAAGCGTTGTCCATGGTCGACAAGCACGGTGCCGGGGTGGTCATCTCGGTCAACGGTCAGGTACCCGACGGCGAAGATCTGTCGTGGTTGTGGGACGTCCGGTTCGAACATTTCGATGACACCCAGGTGGTGGCGGCCGGGGAGCGCGGCACGGATCTGGCCGTGCGGCTCGGGTACGCCGGTGTCGAACACTCGCTGGTGCACGACACCGTTGCCGCGATCGAGAGCTGCCCACCCGGGCACGTCGAGGTGATCGCCAACTACACTGCGTTCCTGCAACTGAATCGGCGGATCTCATGAGTGGCGCGCACGCGAGGAGCAATAAGGCCCCAGTGCAGATCGGGCTGGTGCTGCCCGACGTGATGGGCACCTACGGCGACAGCGGCAATGCGGTGGTACTGCGAGAGCGGTTGCGGCTACGCGGAATTGACGCCGAGATCGTGGAGATCACGCTGGCCGATCCGGTACCCGACTCGCTGGACCTGTACACCCTCGGCGGGGCCGAGGACTATGCGCAGCGCCTGGCCACCAAACACCTGATCCGGTATCCCGGCCTGCAACGGGCGGTTTCGCGGGGTGCGCCGGTGTTGGCCATCTGCGCGGCCATCCAGGTGCTCGGCCACTGGTATGAGACCTCAGCCGGCGAGCGGGTGGAGGGCGTCGGCCTGCTCGACGTCACGACCTCACCCCAAGAGACCCGCACCATCGGCGAGGTGGCCTCGAAGCCACTGCTCGCCGGCCTGTCAGCACCGTTGACCGGCTTCGAAAATCACCGTGGTGGAACGGTTCTCGGCCCCGACGCCAAGCCACTGGCCGCCGTCACCAAGGGTGCGGGAAACCGCTTGGGCGACGGCTACGACGGCGCGGTGCAAGGCAGCGTGGTCGCCACCTATCTGCATGGGCCGTGCCTCGCGCGCAATCCGGAACTGGCCGATCATCTGCTCTCGCAGGTGGTCGGTGAATTGCCGCCGCTGCAGCTGCCCGAGGTCGAGCTCCTCCGTCGCGAGCGACTCGCGGCTCCGCGCCGGGTGTAGAACGCGCTGCGGCGAAAGTGACGTTGTGGTCATTCTCCCAGCAGGCAACGACCATAGCGTCACTGTCGCCCAGATGTCGGGATGAGGATGCCACTCATCCCCCATGCCACAACGTGATTCGACCATCGTGACCCTCGAATGGGCCGGCGAGCACATCGAGACGATGCGATCGACGCCCCCGAGTATCGGATCGACAGAACATTTCGACGCGTCCGCTAAGCCGACAAAGTCGGCACCTGTGTAAACGCTGTGATTGCCGGTTGGCGTTCGCCGCTGCTGTTAGGTCAACCCGCCTTTTGGGTGGTTGTAGCTGCCGTCACATGTAGCCAGCTAACTGGCCTACATCACAGTTGGACGAAGTTACCGGCCGGTATGGACTATTGGATCGACCAAATGTACCCAGACAAGCTAACTATCGGCCGAGGCTGACATTTCGACTGACGCGTGCGACGGAGTGCTTTCCAACGCAACTAGCCGATGGCTAAGCCTGTTTGCTGACGCGCCTCTTGCGGCGTGGACTCGCCGATCCACAGCTACCTAGATCGCCTCTTCAAAATGGCGCAGGTATCTCATTATGTGGACAAACTATGGTTTTGACGTGCACTTATGCGGTACGTCTATATTACTCTCAGGTAAGTTTCCGGCCTGTCAGAGTTTTCAAGCAAAGGAGAACCTCATGGAAGCTGCCGTTCGCTCGTATTTGACGGCCGGTGTCGCTTTGACCGGAGCGGCAGTCATCGCCGTCAGCCCGCTCGCCCCCACCCCGACCGACATCCAGCTGCCCGCCGTGCCCATTTCGTCGGCCGCCGTGACACTGAACGCCCTGACCAATCCGCTGGATGCGTGGGCCGAGACGCTGACGACTGCCGGCACCAACCTGCAATCGCTCGTCGAGCAGTTGGCGGCCGATCCGGCCCCGATCCTTCAGACCGTGATCAGCAATCAGGTCGGCAATGCGACCGTCGTCGCCGAGGCGATCCAGACTTACGGCACATTGCTCAACAGCACCTTGCAGTCGTTGCCCGAAGCCCTTCAAACCGCCGGCGACCTCATCGCCAAAGGCGAGATCGTCAAGGGCATGGACGGACTGACGAACGAATTGCTGCCGGCAATCGTGGGATTGATCGACCTGGGCAACAACACGTGGTCTGCGGTCAGCACGACGACGCAGAATATCCAGAACGTGATCGAGGCACTGCCGGATCTCGTCACGTCGGTCGCGCTGCCCGCGCTCTACCCCGTGCTTTCCGTGGTGAACGGATTGGCCGCCACTACCGAGGAAGTGGTGAAAGCAGTCAACGCGGGCGATCCCGAAGCCGTTGCCAACGCGGTCATCAACGCACCGGCGCACCTCACGAACGCATTCCTCAACGGCGAAGGCAAGATCCTCGGGTTCCTCCCTACCCCAGGCCTGTTGTCGCCGATCTCGGACTTCGGATTCCTCGGCAGCGGACCCATCGCCTCGGCGCTCGATCTGCCGAGGGCCATCGCGGACCTGCTCAAGCCGAACTCGCTGGCGCCCAAGGCGGAAACCAAATCCATCGTGTCGAGCACGTCGGCCGTCAGCGCGCTGAGCACCGGCACCTCCGCACGGACCGTCACGCTCAGCCTTCCGGCCGCCGGCGCGACGACCGATACGAAGGGCATCGCGGAAAGCTCCGCGACTGACACTGTGGCCACGGTTGACGACGCGGCAACCGACGCCGGGAAAGACACCGGTGCAGCAACCGATGACAGCACCGACGCGACCACCGAACCGGCTGCGAGTGCCGATGATTCGTCCACGGTCGAGAAGTCGCGCATCAAGGTCAGGACCACGCCGAAAAGCCTTCGCAACGACATCAGGGACGCCGCGAAGCGGATCAGCACGAAGTTCAGCCCGACCGCCGGTAGGAACGCCACCGACACCGGCTCCGCGGCGAGTGGTTCGAGCGCCGAGTCGAGCAGTGCAGGCAGTGCGGGCAGTTCGAGCACGGCCGGCAAGAAGCACACCAGCAGCAGCAAGTCCCACCGCAAGAGCCGCGCCAGCCACGACTGAGCGGTAGCAGGCGAAAGCCGTTGGGCCCCTTTGCCAAAGGGGCCCAACGTGCGTCACGGCACTGCGGCGAACGGGTCGGCGGCCGCGCCGATGCGGGCAGCGGCATCGGTGAGGATCGGCTCGCCATGGCCGAATCCGGCCCGCTGCGCCCCGGTTTGGGCCAGTCGCGTCACCGATCGCGCCAGTTCCGACCGGTCGACGTTGAACACCCCGAGGATCACCTGGCCGTCGAACTCGGCGACCACGTCACCGGTCAACAGCGCATCGGCGGCCGGTAGATAAAGCGCAATGCTGCCCGGGGTGTGACCGGGCACGCCGATCACCCGGGCACCGCCAGCGAAGTCCAGCACATCGCCATCGGTCACTACCCGATCCACCCGGCACGCGGGTCCGTGCGGCGGCACGTCGAAATCGGGTCGCAAGGCCCGCTCGGACTCGGTGAGTACCGGCAGCGGGCCCGTCTGCTCGCCGCGTACGTAGGGCGCGTCGGCTGCACCGGCGATGACTTCGACATCGGACCAGTCGGCGATTTCGGCCGCGGCGCCGCAGTGGTCCTCGTGAAAATGGGTGAGCACAATGCGTTTCACGTGGATGCGCCGCAGGCCGAGAACGGTGAGCGCATCGGCGATCAGGTCGGCACTGTCCGGCCAGCCGGTGTCGATCAGGGTGACGCCGTCGGGTTCGGTCCACAGATAACTGTTGAGGAGGTGGGCCTGACCGCCCGGGATGCGCAGGCGATACAACGAATCCGTCATCTGGAGTAGGTCAGGCATGGTTCGACGCTATCCCGTCGGCGGGAAAGCGCGAGTCAGGCCATCGCGCGGCGGCCGGCCAGCGCCCGGCCCAGGGTGAGCTCGTCGGCGAACTCAAGGTCACCGCCCATCGGCAGTCCCGAGGCGATGCGGGTGACGGTCAGCCCCGGGATGTCGCGCAGCATCCGGACCAGGTAGGTGGCGGTCGCCTCGCCCTCGGTGTTCGGATCGGTGGCGATGATCACCTCGGCCACGTCGACGCCGTCGACGCGTTCACCGATGCGGTTGAGCAGTTCACGTATGCGCAGCTGATCGGGGCCGACGCCCGACAGCGGATCCAGCGCCCCGCCCAGCACGTGATAGCGGCCGCGAAACTCACGGGTGCGCTCGACGGCCTGCACGTCCTTGGGCTCCTCGACCACGCATACCAATGAGGCGTCGCGGCGCGGGTCCTTGCAGATGCGGCAACGTTCCTCGTCGGACACGTTGCCGCACACCGCGCAGAACGTGACGCCGTCGCGGATTCGGTTGAGCACCGCAGTCAACCGGTCGATGTCCGGCGGTTCGACGCTGAGCAGGTGAAACGCAATGCGCTGGGCGCTTTTGGGCCCGATCCCCGGCAGCTTGCCGAGTTCGTCGATCAGGTCCTGTACCGGACCTTCAAACATTGCAGAACACTTCTAGAGCCCCGGGATCCCGAGGCCACCCATGCCACTGGCCAGCGGGCCCAACCGGCTCTGCGCCAGCGTGGTCACCTGATTGGAGGCATCGGCCAGGGCGCCGACGATCAGATCCTGCAGGGTCTCGGGATCGGACGGATCGATGACCTTGGGATCGATGGCGACGGCCACCACCTCGCCACTGCCCTTGACCGTGACCTGCACCAGGCCGCCACCGGCCTGGCCGTGCACCTCGGAGTTGGCCAGCGCCTCCTGCGCCTCCATGAGCTGCTGTTGTACCTGCTGCGCCTGCGCCAGCAGGGCCGACATATCGGGCGTGCCTCCGGGTTGCATGACTGGTCCCCTTGCCGTGTTGGTTGCGTCTTGGTCTCGACTTGGTTGCTCTCGCCTGTCGGCGGCGGTTCGGACCTTCAGCCTAGTCGGCGCGCGGGCTAGCGTGGCGCCCGTGCGAGTCCCAGCCTGCGTGCGTGTCGGCGCCTCACTGGTCAGCAGCGTGTTCATCGCTGCAGCCGTCGTCGTCGCCCCACCCGCCAACGCCGCTCCGTCCAACATCGCCGGCATGATCGTGTTCCTCGACCCGGGCCACAACGGCGCCAACGACAGCTCGATCAGCCGGCAGGTGCCCACCGGACGTGGCGGCACCAAGGACTGCCAGGCCAGCGGCACCTCCACCGCCGACGGATTCCCCGAACACACCTTCACCTGGGACACCACTCTGCGGGTCCGCGCCCTCCTCACGCAGATGGGCGTACGCACGGCGATGTCGCGCGGCAACGACAACGCGTTGGGGCCGTGCGTCGACGAACGTGCCTCGATGGCCAACGCGCTGCGGCCGAATGCGATCGTGTCCATCCACGCCGACGGCGGCCCGGCCAACGGCCGCGGTTTCCACGTCCTCTACTCGTCGCCCCCGCTGAACAACGTCCAGGCCGGGCCGTCGGTGCAGTTCGCCCAGACCATGCGGGACCAGCTGTCGGCGTCGGGCATCCCACCGGCCACCTACATCGGATCCGGCGGTCTGGATGCCCGCTCGGACATCGCCGGGCTCAACCTGGCGCAGTTCCCGTCAATCCTCGTGGAGTGCGGCAACATGAAGAACCCGGTGGACTCGTCGCTGATGAAGACGCCGGAAGGCCGGCAGAAGTACGCCGAGGCCATCGTCCGCGGTGTCGCAGCCTACCTGGGGAGCCAGGCGCGTTAAGCGCCTTCGACTTCCTTCTTCAGATTGGCCAGCACCTCGTCCTGGATCTTGCGCAGACCCAACGGGGCGAAGGTCTTCTCGAAGAACCCCTTGATGCCCCCGGCGCCGGTCCAACTGGTCTTCAGGTTGACCGATGATCCAGCGCCGGCGGGTGCGACGGTCCAGTTGGTCACCAGGCTGGAGTTGGCGTCCTTTTCGATCACGGTGTGTCCGGCCACATCCACCGAAGCCTTGATGTCACGGACCCGGGACTCGGTGGCCTGAAGCTTCCAGCTGGCCACGGTGCCTGCGCCTTGACCTCCCTCAAGCACCTGGTAGTCGCGGTAATGGGAGGAGAGGATCTTCGGGCGCACGGTCTGATAGTCCGCGATCGCGGCGAACACAGCGGCCGGCTCGGCGTTGATCAGAACCGTGCTGACCGCACTGACCTGTCCCATGGCTGAAACTCCTTCAACTCGTGTCTGCGGTCGCATTGGTGGCAACCTCCGACTAGCGTATATGTGTGTCTGTTGTTACGACTGACGCACAGGCTGCCCACGCCGCAGGTGTACAGCGGCTCCTGGACAGTTACCGCGCCATACCTCCCAATTCGACGGTGCGGCTTGCCAAGCCGACGTCGAACCTGTTCCGCGCCCGAGATCGCAGCAATACCAAGGGTCTCGACGTCTCAGGGCTGACCAATGTGATCGGCGTCGACGCCGGGTCTCGAACCGCCGACGTGGCCGGGATGTGCACGTACGAGGACCTGGTGGCTGCGACACTGCCGCACGGTCTGGCCCCACTGGTCGTGCCGCAGCTCAAGACCATCACGCTCGGCGGCGCGGTCACCGGTCTCGGTATCGAGTCGACGTCGTTCCGCAACGGTCTGCCGCACGAGTCGGTGCTGGAGATGGACATCCTCACCGGCGCAGGCGAGATCGTCACCGCATCACCCGAGCAGCATGCCGATCTGTTCCGGACATTCCCCAATTCCTATGGCACTCTTGGCTATTCGACGCGGCTGCGGATCGAGCTGGAGCCGGTCGCGCCGTTTGTCGCCTTGCGCCACCTACGATTCCACTCGCTGGCCGAACTGATCGCGGCCATGGACCGGATCATCGAGACCGGCGGACTCGACGGTGACCCGGTCGACTACCTCGACGGTGTGGTGTTCAGCGCCGACGAGAGCTACCTGTGCGTCGGTTTCAAGACGACGACGCCCGGCCCGGTCAGCGATTACACCGGTCAGGACATCTACTACCGTTCGATCCAGCATGCACACGGCGAAAAGCACGATCGCCTGACCATTCACGACTACCTGTGGCGTTGGGACACCGACTGGTTCTGGTGTTCCCGCGCCTTCGGTGCGCAGAACCCCGCCATCCGGCGGTTCTGGCCACGCCGGCTGCGGCGCAGCAGCTTCTACTGGAAGCTGGTCGGCTACGACCAGCGGTACAACATCGCCGACCGGATCGAGAAGCGTCACGGCCGCCCGCCGCGCGAACGGGTGGTGCAGGACATCGAGGTCCCCTTGGAGCGTTGCGAGGCGTTCCTTTCGTGGTTCCTGAAAAACGTACCGATCGAACCGATCTGGCTGTGCCCCCTTCGCTTACGCGCAGACGACCGTAATCGGGCCGGCTGGCCCCTGTATCCCCTGCGTCCCCATCACACCTACGTCAACGTCGGCTTCTGGTCGTCGGTACCGGTTGGCCCCGAGGAGGGCCACACCAACAAGCTGATCGAGGCCAAGGTCAGTGAGCTCGACGGACACAAATCGTTGTATTCCGATTCCTTCTATGCGCGTGAGGATTTCGACGAGCTGTACGGCGGCGAGACGTACCAGACCGTCAAGAAATCCTACGACCCCGATTCCCGCCTGTTTGACCTGTATTCGAAAGCCGTCTTGCGCCGATGAACGGAGAACAGCGATGACCACCTTCAAAGAACATTCGACACACACAACCGATCACCGACTCAACCTGGCCGAGATCCTGGAGATTTTCGCCTCGGGCTCGGTACCGCTGAAATTCACTGCGTACGACGGCAGTTCGGCCGGCCCGGAAAACGCCACACTGGGCCTGGACCTCAAGACCCCGCGCGGCACCACATATCTCGCCACCGCGCCCGGTGACCTGGGGCTGGCCCGCGCCTATGTGTCCGGCGATCTCGAACCGCACGGGGTGCACCCGGGTGACCCGTACCCGCTGCTGTGCGCGCTGGCCGACAAGATGGCGTTCAAACGTCCACCGGCCCGCGTGCTGGCCAACATCGTCCGGTCGATCGGCATCGAACACCTCAAGCCCATCGCACCGCCCCCACAGGAGGCACTGCCGCGCTGGCGCCGGATGATGGAAGGCTTGCGGCACAGCAAGTCCCGTGACGCCGAGGCTATCCATCACCACTACGACGTCTCCAACACCTTCTACGAATGGGTGCTCGGGCCGTCGATGACCTACACCTGCGCGTGCTATCCGGATGCGGACGCCAGCCTGGAAACCGCCCAGGACAACAAGTACCGGCTGGTGTTCGAGAAGCTGCGGCTACAGCCGGGCGACCGACTGCTCGACGTCGGTTGCGGCTGGGGCGGCATGGTGCGCTACGCGGCCCGCCATGGGGTCAAGGCACTCGGGGTGACGCTGTCGGCAGAACAGGCTCGGTGGGCACAGGATGCCATCGCCTCCGAGGGCCTGGGCGACCTGGCCGAGGTACGCCACGGCGACTACCGCGATATCACCGAGACCGGGTTCGACGCCGTGTCCTCGATCGGCCTGACCGAGCACATCGGCGTGCACAACTACCCGTCGTATTTCGGTTTCCTCAAGTCGAAGATGCGTCCCGGCGCCCTGCTGCTCAACCACTGCATCACCCGCCACGACAACCGGTCCGGCGCGGCCGCAGGCGGATTCATCGACCGCTACGTGTTTCCCGACGGAGAGTTGACCGGCTCCGGACGCATCATCACCGAGGTGCAGGACGTGGGCCTGGAGGTGCTGCACGAGGAGAACCTGCGCAACCACTACGCGATGACACTGCGCGACTGGTGCGCCAACCTGGTCGAGCACTGGGACTCCGCCGTCGCCGAGGTCGGCCTGCCCACCGCGAAGGTGTGGGGTCTGTACATGGCCGGCTCACGGCTGGGCTTCGAGACCAATGTGGTTCAGCTGCACCAGGTCCTGGCCGTCAAACTCGACGATCGCGGCAACGACGGCGGGCTGCCGCTGCGGCCGTGGTGGACGCCCTAGGTAGTGACGTTATGCCGCGGGTTGCGGTCGGCATCATGCACCAACCCGCGGCATCGTCGGCCTACAGTCGGCCCAAGCCCGACTAGCTCTCGATCTTTCGCGCGCCCAGTTCGTTCTGCAGCAGCTCGAGCGCGACTTCCTCGGGATCGCGACGAGGCCCGGCCTCACTCTGTGATGCCTCCGCGAGCATCTGCTCTTCCTCGTCCTCTGGGGACATCGGTGGGGATTCCGGCTCCGGCTCGGGTTCGGGGATCACCCGGCCCGGCCGGCTGGGCACCCGTGGCGGGGGCTTGGCGGCCTTCGGCGGTGGCGGCGGCAGCTCGGCGACGAAGGCCAGATAGAAGGCGAAGATGCCGAGCAGCGCGATCGCGGCGG
>NZ_LZJD01000031.1:0-16936 GCF_001666875.1 Mycobacterium sp. E802 | reverse complement strand
GGTGCACTAAGCTAAGGCATCACCGCAGGTCAACGCGCCGCCGCTCTCGAAAACAGGCCAAAGTGACCCAACTCGGGTCGAATACTCGCTGGGATGTCCTAACTCAGTCGAACCTGCCTCTAGGGCCCCGCACCGACTTCGTACCAGCGGCGAAAATCTATTCCTAAGTTCGATAGGCCCTGAGCGAAGGTGAAATTCTCTAAAGCGGTCGAGAACTCCGAAAGGTCGCTCTGGGAGAGGGAGTCAGGCGACTTTAGGTCGCCTTCTGGCGTGAAGAATTGGGCTGGAATGCCCTGCTTACCGGGTTGTGCACCCATCGATTTCGCGATCTCGTACCGGGCGAAGTTGACGAAATGCTGTGGCGTAAGCGTCTTAATCGCCGTGTTGCCCGATTCGCGCTGACCGCCTTCGACGACCCCAGCTAATGCGGCGGCGAACTGCAGCGACACCAGGCCATCAGCTTCGCGGTTGGAGACCGACTGCCCGTATTCCTGCAGGTAATTCCTCACGCGGTCATATGCTGCATTGTTGAACTCGATGCCAGCACTGGTGTTAGAATCGATAATGGAAAATATCGTTCGAGCTGCAGTCAGATTCAACGGATCGCCGACAATTTCGAATCCAGTGACTTTTCGGACATCGCCTACCAGTGCCCCCAGAAAAGGAGTTAGGGCTTCGGCGTATGCTGCTGCAAGGTTCGGGTTCAATTCGCCGAGCGACCGACGCTGCAAACCGAAAAAGCCCGCTGGAAGATTTGCCAAATCATTCTCGGGATCAGAAAGAAACAGTGCGATCGTATGTGCTGCTACACCCGCGCGCTGTGCCTTGCCGGGGTCGTTCGATACGGCGTCCCGCTTGATCCATGCAAATCGCTCAGCTGGAGCCCTGCCACCATCGGGCCAAGTGTAGCCACTGATCTGTTGCAAAAATTGTAGCCCGTCGCTTCCCGTCAATTTCTGAGACATTGCTTCATCAGTTGCGGGCAGCTCGGGAGCCGTACTGCCGCACGCCGACAGCACCGTAGAAATTAACAATATTAGTACGATATAAATCGATCGGTGCGCCCTCACTTGCCCGCACCATCTTCGTAATACATGTCGTAATTGGCGCCTAGGGTGCCGTATCCTTGCTTCTGAAGGTAGTTGTTCAACGCTGTTGCGTACTCACTTCGCTCGGAAGTTGAAATCTGATCTGGCGATTTCAGTTGGTTGCCATCAAAGAATTTGTCGGGAATCTCCGCCACTCCGCGATGCACTTCCAGGGCAGTCGCCACTTGGTAGGAGGTCGAAGTAACAGCGTGCTGAGACGTGTCTATCTGTACCGCTGGTTCCGCCTTGCCAGGCTCGGGGTTCGCGCCCAAAAAGGCGGATTCGGCCATGTCGCGAGTCAAGTCATAACCGGGAATATGATCCTTTCCGGGCAGCTCGCCAAACAGTACGTCTAGACCGGATTTTTTGATATCGTACATGGATTTAGCAATTTCCGAATCTTGTAAGCCCCGGGCGACTGCTTCCTGTTCTGCGCCTCCGTTTATGACACCTTGTAAATAAGCAGCTGCCTTCAAGTCTCCTTTGGGCGTATCCGCGATCGATTCACCGCTTCCGGCCGCCGCATGGGCGAAGGCTTGTTGATGGTCGAGCACCTTATGTTCTGCTGCCGCATTGAATTCTTTCGCGGCGCCACGGTCCGAATCGATGACCTCGAAAACATTGCGGGCAGCTTCAAGGTCTCCGTCGCCCGGCGATCCGATCGGATCGAAACCTTTGACGCCGGAATTATGGCCTACGAGTGCTTCTTGGTATGGCTCTAGGGCAAGTGCATCCGCTGCGATCATGGCAGGATTTAAATTTGCAACATTTGGCGTAACAGGGCTTCCTGGTACATCCGGAGGATTCACGTAACGTTCGTGATTATCGCTAAGGTTTTGGGCTAATGCGTGTGCAGCCACGCCGGCTCTATTTGCGATTTCCTCGTTCGGCGAGTGTGCTTCATTGCCGATCCATGAGATCAAGGAATGAACGCTGTTCTTGTTGTCGACCGAATTAGGAGTGTCAGCCCAGGCGTGGTTGTGGAGATCAGTGAGAAACTGTTGACCGGTCTCGCTGCCGAACTCGGAGCTTACCGCTGCATGATCTCGCCCAGCACTATTGAAGACGTCCGCCAACGCATTATCGCGCGCCTCGGCGTACTCAGGGAACCCACCGGCCCCCGTGACTGCAGACCATAGGCTCGGTCTTAACGGGTCGTGGAGGGTATCTCTTGACCAGTCGAGCATCGCCGCGTCGAGGCCGGTGTCGCGTTGAAGTTCGCTGTTTCCGTGGCTCACTATGTCGGCGATGGTTGAAACTTGGCGAGCGTTCTCTGCATATGCCGAAGGCTTATCGAAGTTTGAAAGAAATGAATCAAGATCGTTGCGGCCAAGGGCTCGTTGAACGCTCTCTGGTAATTGAGATCGGCCGCCCGTCTCCATATTTTGAGGGTTGTCAAGGGCGCCGACTTTAGTTTCCGTCTTCGGGAACTGCACGTCGTCGTTGCTCATCAACTGCCATGAATTTGAGATGATACCTCGGTGTTCGCCGAGCCGTTCTTCGGCAGCTTTTAGCTCATCCACTGACATTCCGTGTTGTTGAGCTTGCATCTGGCTCAGATACGCGCCTTGTTGCTCGGACAATTGCTGGCCTGGCTTGATGCCGCTGAGTGCATCCTCAACGCGCGCTGCAGCTTCCTTGTTTCCTCCGAGAGCGTCCTGAACATCTTGCTCGGCGCGCTGATGGATGTCGTCCTGATCCGGCTTGCCGTCGCCGTCTTTATCCGCGAGGCCTTCGGCGTCGCCCTTTTTCTCGCCCGGAGCGAACTGCTGGTTCGTCAGCGCATCAAACTCGCCCCTCAAACCCGTGACGCGGCCGGCGATCGTGTTCATATCCTTGTTCGCATCGTTCACAGTGTTGTTGACCTGCGTGATGCCTTGCCTAGCGATCGGGATGAGGTTCTTTTCCCGGATAGCATCGCTGCTGGCAGGCAGCGATTTGACCATGCTGTCCACCCAGGACTTGGTGGCGTCGAGTTGATTTCGCCCGGCGGTGACGACATTGGCGGCGTTCGTAACTTCGCTGGCCATCTTTTTGTCCAGGTCAGCTAGCTTTTGGTAGACACTGGCGTGTTTCTTGTTCGCCGCCGCGTAGGCCTGTGACCCAGAACCTTGCCAGCGGTCGTCAGGCTGGGCGGATTCGATGCGGGACTTCATCGCCATGAGCTTCGAGCTGCCGTCATGCTGAGAGCCGTCGGTAGGGACGCCGACACCGAAGGTTTCTCGCGCTTTGTTCCACGTCGAATAGAAGCCATCCAGCGCGCTCACGGACACGTCCCCCTCGACACGATTCCGACAGTTAACCGTCAGTATCTCAGCACGTGGCACACCGCGGTGTCAGGAATCGGGTGGGCCCATATTCACCCACCCAGAGCACGGATCTCGTCGGGGATGTCGCCCACCGTGTCTGGAGAGATGTAGGTCTTGACCCACGTCCCATCGGATTGCCGATCAACATGGGCGGTGCCGATATCACTCGACAGCAACCACAACTGGTCGCTGGACGATAGCCAGGTGATGCCGACGCCGTGGCGGGTGCTGTATGCGGTGGTGTCGTGGAAGACCTCGGCACCGGTCGCGGTGTCCTTGATCGCGACAACCCAGGTCTCGACGCCGTTTTGCGTCGGGCCGGAAGCGACCGACACCGAATACTGCCCGGAAGGGGAGTGCTTCGGATCGTCGGGCCGCGCGAAGCGGTCACCCTCGCGGTTCGACGCGTCACCAAAGATCCCGCAGCCGCTGAGGAAGCCGGTGATCAATAACGCGATGCGAATATCCGAATCATGGCGGTTCTCATCACCGGTCAAACGTCGACAGCTCGCAGCACGAGCGTGTCCGAACCGCTGTCGAGGTATGCGGTTGACCGCCAGCCGTCGGTGCTCAGCGCGGTGTCCATCGCGCTGCTGGTGAGAAATGGTCCGGCGGGCACGTGAGCCCGCAGGCCCTCGTTGAGGTTAGGAACCTCGCCCGTCGACGTGGGTGCGAATTTCTGTCGGAGTGCGTCTGCGGTGGTCGGACGAAGTTTGATGACGGCTTCCATCCAGTAGACCGAGGGCCCGGGCACCGTTGCCCGATTGTCCGACTGCTCGCCGAGGGTCCCGCTCATCCAGGTCGCGTCGACAGGGTTGCCGATCACAGGGAACCGTTTCGTCAAGGGCTCCAAGTCGTGTCGGACCTCGGTGGGAGGTGCCGTGACAACGCCTGACGGCTGCGCATCATCGCGGCTCGGATTGCAGGCCGCCACAACGAAAGCCAGACACACGAGAATCGCGACCGCTGCACGTCGTGCCACCCTGGCCACCTCCCTGCTGTGATGATGTCATCAATTGCCCTTAGCGACTGGACGACTACCGAGGCGCCAGGAATCCCACCGGCCCAGGAGAGATGCACACCGACAGCGCGGCGGTGTTGGCGCCCACAGAGATCGATTGCCCAGCCCCCGGCAGCCGCACGAACACCCGGTTGAGCCCGGGCCGCACCGGCACTTTCACGTCGGGACCTTCGGCCAAGGCCATGGTCAGGGAGCCGTCGCTGTTGGCCAGGTAGTTGATCTCGGCGGTCCAATCGGCCGGCAGCAGTGGCCCGTCCAGCGCCATGACGACGGGTTCATCCGGTTGCACCAGGAAACCGCATTGCGGCGCGGGGCCCTCGACAATGGTGCGCACCCACGTCACCTTCGCGTCGACCAATGTCCCGGTCCGGTCGAACATCCGCAGATCGGTTGTTGCAGAGGCGAACTCAGGCCGAGGTGATGCAAGCGCGAACATGTGGCTGGCCAGATTCTCGGGATAGGCCACGCGTTGCAGGATCAAGGGATCGACTTCTTGGTCGAGCAGCGGTGCGGCCGGTGAGGTCGACGCCAGCGAGGCCCGGGCGTTGTTCAGATAAGAAGGCACCGGGCTGTCGCGCCACACCTTCGAGAATGTCCACGTCGAGTACAGGCTGCTGGCCACGAAAAGTACGGCGACGGACACCAGTACGACAGTCCGGCCCAACGACGCGGAAAACAACGAACTCCGGTTGGGCGCACAGAATCCCACGGCCGCCAACAATGCCAGCACCACCACCAGATCCGGCAGATAGCGCAGCGTCTGCGCCAACTCCAACGCGGTGAACCTGGATGACCGCATCAGATAGATCGGAATCTGGCAGGCCACGGCATATCCCAGGGCCACCACCAGCACCGGCCAGATGCGGGTCTTGCGCACCAACACCACCGCAACGCCAATAGCCAAACACACCCAGCCCAACACCATCACCGACACCGGCGGCGTGGCCCAGGGGGAGGCCGGTGCCCAGCGCTGCCAGGACCAGGGCCCGCCGACAAGCCCGGGCACGATGCCGTGGGTAAAGGAGCGGCTCAACAGGTCCCACGTCATCGCCACATCGAAGCTCCACCGCTTCTGATCGACGACGACGAGATATACCCCGATCCAGGCCACCAAAACTACCAGGCACGAGACCCACAACTGCAACCCGCGGCGCCACACCTCGGCCACTGAGAACGACCCCGTCACATACCCCAACAGCGCCACCACCGCGAACGCGACGAACGGGATCACCGCGGCCTTCTCGAAGAACAACAGTCCGCCCAGAAAAACGAGCACACCAACAACTGCGTGCCGAGACGCTCCGGTGCGCACCAGCAGCACGGCCTCACCACAGACCCAGGCCAGCGCGGCCAGCATCGGCAGGGAGTTCAGAGCCGCCGCCCACCAGGCAAACCCGGGCACCGCTAGCGGGGTGAACAAGGCAAAGGTCAGCGGCACGAGCAGCACCGGCCGCCAACCCAGGATCACCCACAGCGCCCGCAGCAACGCCAGTGAGGCCAGCAGCTGCATCACCACCAGGCTCACCGCGGCCAGCACCCACGAGAACGGCGCCACCCGGGTGATCGCGCCGGACACCAGGAACGCGGCGGGCATGACGTGGCCGTCGTGATCGTCGAACAAGAAGGACGGGGATAGCAGATTCTGGGTGCCGGCGCGGCCGATCAGGATCAGATCGTCCCAGTAGAAGTAGCCGCCGAAAGCCACCACGGCCCGGACCACCAGATGCAGCGCGATCAGCGCAGCGGCAGCACGGGCGACCTTGTTCACTCTTGCCGACTGTACGGACACAGCGAGGCCATAGTTGCCGTCGGTATGGTGACCCGGTGCGAACACTGGTGACAGGAGCGGCAGGTTTCATCGGATCGACGCTGGTCGATCGGCTGCTGGCAGACGGGCACAGCGTTGTCGGCCTCGACGACCTGAGCTCGGGGCGGGCAGAGAACCTCAGCAGCGCCGAGAACAACAAAGCCTTCGAGTTCGTCAAGGCCGACATCGTCGACGCGGACCTGCTGAGCCTGTTCAAGGACACCCAGCCCGAGGTGATCTTTCACCTGGCCGCCCAGATCTCGGTGAAGCGCTCGGTGGATGACCCGCAGCTGGACTCGACGGTGAACGTGGTGGGTGTCGTGCGGTTGGCGGAGGCGGCGCGGCAGTCCGGGGTGCGCAAGGTGGTGCACACGTCCTCGGGTGGCTCGGTCTATGGCACACCGCCGTCGTATCCGACCGGCGAAGACACCCCGACGAACCCGTCCTCCCCGTATGCGGCGAGCAAGGTCGCCGGCGAGGTGTACTTCAACATGTTCCGCAACCTCTACAACCTGGATTGTTCGCACATCGCCCCGGCCAACGTCTACGGCCCGCGCCAGGATCCGCACGGCGAGGCCGGCGTGGTGGCGATCTTCGCCCAAGCCCTGCTGGCCGGGCGGCCGACGAAGATCTTCGGCGACGGCACCGACACCCGCGACTACGTGTACGTCGACGACGTCGTGGACGCCTTCGTCAAGGCGTCGGGCACCGCCGGCGGCGGTCAGCGGTTCAACGTCGGCACCGGGGTGGAGACGTCGACGCGCGAGATGCACACCGCGATCGCCCTGGCCGTCGGCGTCCCCGACGACCCGGAGATGCACCCGCCGCGGCTCGGTGACCTGCGCCGGTCGTGCCTCGATGTGACCCGGGCCCGCGACGTGCTGGGCTGGCGGCCGCAGGTGGATCTGGCCGCGGGCATCCCGAAGACGGTGGAGTTCTTCCAGACCAATTCCCGCTAAAAGATTGTGAGTACTCACTTTCTGCTCTAGCGTTGCGTCATGTCTTACGACGTCATCGTTCGCAACGGCCTGTGGTTCGACGGCACCGGCGCCCGTCCGCAGGTCCGCACGCTCGGAATCCGCGACGGGGTGGTGGCCGCGGTGTCGGCCACCGCGCTGGATGAGACGGGATGTCCCGACGTGATCGACGCCGGCGGCAAGTGGGTGCTGCCCGGCTTCATCGACGTGCACACCCATTACGACGCCGAGGTGTTGCTCGACCCGGGCCTGCGGGAATCGGTGCGGCACGGCGTGACGACGGTGCTGTTGGGCATGTGCTCGCTCTCGACGGTGTACGCCGACACCGAGGACGCTGCCGACCTGTTCAGCCGCGTCGAGGCGGTCCCACGCGAGTTCGTGCTCGGCGCGCTGCAGAAGCGCAAGACCTGGACCGGCCCGGCCGAATACGTGAAAGCCATCGACGATTTGCCGCTGGGCCCGAATATCGCGTCATTGCTGGGACATTCGGATCTGCGTGCCTCGGTTCTCGGTCTGGACCGGGCCACCACCCGCGGCGTCATCCCCACCGATGCGGAATTGGAAACCATGGCGGCCAAACTCGACGAGGCGCTGGAAGCGGGCATGCTCGGCATGTCGGGAATGGATGCCGCGATCGACAAGCTCGACGGTGATCGGTTCCGGTCCCGTGCGCTCCCTTCCACATTCGCCACCTGGCGGGAACGCCGGCGTCTGATCAAGGTGCTGCGCAAGCGTGGCCGGATGTTGCAGAGCGCGCCGAATGTGGCCAAAGCTCAAGAGGCGCTGAACTTCTTCCTGGAGAGCAGCGGCCTGTTCGGCCGCCGCCGCGGCGTCAAGATGAGCCTGCTGGTCTCCGCCGACGCCAAGTCCTCGCCAGGTGCGGTGCACGTCCTCGGGCCGGGCACCCGGCTACTCAACCGGATTCTCGGCGCCAAGGTGCGGTTCCAGCACCTGCCGGTGCCGTTCGAATTGTATTCCGACGGAATCGATCTGCCAGTCTTCGAGGAGTTCGGGGCCGGCACGGCCGCGCTGCACCTCAAAGATCAACTCGAGCGCAACACGCTGCTCGCCGACCCGGAGTACCGTCGCCGGTTCCGCAGGTCGTTCGATCGGCGCAAGCTCGGTCCGACGTTGTGGCACCGCGACTTCCACGACGCCACCATCGTCGAATGCCCGGATAAAACCTTGATCGGCAAGAGCTTCGGGCAGATCGCCGATGAGCGGGGAATCCACCCACTCGACGCCTTCCTCGACGTGTTGGTCGACAACGGTGAACGCAACGTGCGCTGGACGACGATCGTGGCGAACGACCGGCCCAAGTACTTGGACAAGCTGGCCAAGGATCCGTCGGTGCACATGGGCTTCTCGGATGCCGGTGCGCACCTGCGCAACATGGCGTTCTACAACTATCCGCTGCGGTTGCTGAAGCGGGTTCGTGACGCGCAGTTGGCCGGACGTCCGTTCCTGACCACCGAGCACGCTGTACACCGGCTGACCGCCGAGGTGGCCGACTGGTTCGGGGTCCCGGCGGGCACGCTGCGCCAAGGAGACCGGGCCGATTTTGTGGTGGTCGATCCGGCCGGCCTCAATGGCGATGTCGACGCCTATCACGAGGAAACAGTCCCGTTCTACGGCGGCCTGAGCCGCATGGTGAACCGCAACGACGACGCCGTCGTCGCCACCGCCGTCAACGGCGCCGTGGTGTTCCGCAACGGTGAATTCCGTGACGGTTACGGCGAATCGGTGAAGTCGGGACGTTACCTGCGGGCTGGTGCCGAGCACCTGGACCACGCTGCGGTCTGAGATGGCCAGAACCCAGCAGCAGCGCCGCGAGGAGACCATGGCGCGCCTGATCGACGCCGGCATCGACACCATCATCGAGGTCGGCTACGCCAAGGCTTCAGCGGCGGTGATCGCCAAGCGGGCCAAGGTTTCCGACGGCGCGCTGTTCCGGCATTTCCCGACGATGAGCGACTTCATGGCAGCCACCGCGCGGGAGGTGGCGCGCCGGCAACTGGAGTTGGGCAGCAAGCTGGGTGCGAATATCTCTGCCGATCAGCCGGCGCTTCCGGCGGTGCTGGCGATCCTGCGCGACATCGCGGGCAGTGAAACCAACACCGTGTGGCACGAACTGTTGATGGCGGCGCGTACCGATGAAAAGCTGCGCGGCCCACTGCAGGCGGTGCTTACCGAGTACATCCACAACATCTACGAAACCGCCAAGCACGGGCCCGGCATGGACCAGATCCCCGAGGATGTTTTCGCCGTCCTGCTGACCGTCGTGCTCAACACGTTCGACGGCGCCGCCATGGTGCGCCGCGTGCTGCCGATGCCGGAACTCGAGGACGCCCGGATCGCGATGTTGGCGCAGTTTGCTCAGTCGCTAACTTCCGGTCAGTTCGGCGGCGTCGCTACCGTCCCAGAACGGTGAGAGTCCCGTCCATGCCTGGGTATCGCTGAAAGACAACAAGTTCCGCGCCGCCTCGGTCAACGGATGGTCTTCGCCGACGATGGTCGTGCTGTCTTTGACCAGCCGTCGGGCCCGCTGACCGGCCGAACCGAATTCGTGTCCGGCCCACAGGCACCATGCGAGGTAGTAGCGCCACAGCAACGTCTGGTGTGCATCGTTACCTGCGCTCCGGGCGCACTGAGACAACGCTTTTTTCGCGGTCAGAACGCATTCGAAGAAATGCACTTGCTCGGACTCTTCCTCGTCTGCGGCATCAGCCGCCCTGCTCTCGGCTTCGGCGTCGGGGCAGTGTGGGTCGTCGCTCTGCTCTTGGAACTCCAGGCTGTAGGCGATATCGCGGGTCGCCTCCAGCCGGTCTTGCCACTCCGTGCGTGCTGCGGCCCGCTTGTCCAGAGCCGATAGGGTCAATGGATCTGCATCGCCTCGTCCGCGGGCGAGATCCTCTGCGAGAACCTCCCATTCCGAAATTCGCTCCATCGTGTTGTCAGCTGATTCCGGCGTCCACAGTGCTCGGGTGTACCGGGCCGTCAACGTGGTGGGATCGTCGTGACCGAGCACCTTCTCCAGCACCGGGATCAGGTCGTCGAGGTCGGTGAGGGTCTTCGCGGTAACCCCCATCGCCTCACCGTGCCAGCTCACTTGCGCCAGTCGCGCTGCCAACGTTTCGGGATGGAGCTCACCGAGGAGGCGGACTCGGTGCTGGTGCACTACCAACGCCTCCATACTCGCACCGTACGGATCGCCGAGATCGCGACGGGCCAACGCCGCCCCGTATGCTGCGGCGAGCGTCAGCGGGTGGCGTGCGCCGAAGGCACGAGTGTCGGCACCGCACAGGTGAACCCATCGCAGCAGGCGATCGGCCGGATCTGTTGCGCTCTCGTCGATTGCGGCCAGGGTGTGCTGCGCCCACAAGGTATCGCGGTGCTCGGGACCGAGGACGCGCCTCATTGTCGGGAGCAGGTCACGGATGGCTTCAACGGCCCCCGCTTCGCCGAGGTCGTATCGCCAACTGACCACGAGCCACGCCACCGCGAGCGTGTCCGGATGATCGTTGCCGAGCGTGGTGCGTCGGGCTTCGTGAACCTCGATGGCATTGCGCAGTGCCCCGCGCAGATCGCCTGCGTTTTGGCGTGCGGCCGCAACAGCCAGCAGCGCGTTCAGCGACGCCGGGTCGTCAGTAGTGCCGGATGGCTCGTCATTCATCTTCTGAGGCAGCCGGCACCCGGACGTTCTGCAGTGCCACCGCTCGGGCCAGCCGGGCGTAGCGCAACTCGAGATCTTTGATGCGCAGGTAGGTCGAGATCGTGACGAACACGAACGCGATGATGAGCATGTACTCCATCAGGTCCGTACCCCGGTCCACCCCAAGCCAATTGGCCACCACGGTGGTGTCGTCGGGACGCAGGATCGCATAGATGCCCGTCGCGACGAACAGTACGAAGCCGACCTTCACCCACGCCTTGGACCGGGCGCTGCGCCGTGACCCCAGCAGGTACGCCAACAGCACCAGCACTGCGATGATCAGCAGCGCCTGAATCCAGTTCATCTGGACAGCCTCCTGCGCAACAACCCGTCGAAGACGATGTTCACGCCGTTGAGCAACGGCTGGCCCTTGGATTTCGAGTAGTCGGTGTAGAGGATTTCGACGGGCTCCTCGACCACGCGCCAACGCTTTTCGTATGCCACCGCGATGAATTCCCCGGCGTGGCTCATCCCGTTCATGGTCAGATCGAGCTCGTCGGCGACCACCTTGTCGAACACCCGTAGGCCGTTGTGCGCGTCGGTGAGCCCGAGCGCACGACTGCGCGGGCTGAGGAAGGCGGCGGTACGCAAGATGATCCGCTTCACCAGTGGCGTGTGCGTCACGGCGTGGGCGTCGCGGTCGGCGAAGCGGGTGCCCACCACCAGGTTGGCGCCCTCGGCGTCGAGACGGTCGATCATCCGCACCACGTCTTTGACCTGGTGCTGTCCGTCGGCGTCGAAGGTGGCGAACACCCGGACCCCGGGACGGCTCCGCGCATATTCGATACCGGTCTGGATGGCAGCGCCCTGGCCCAGATTCACCGGATGCGGCACGACGTGCGCGCCGGCGCGTAGCGCCAGGCGGGCGGTGTCGTCACGACTGCCGTCGTCGACACAGACGACGTTAGGGAAAACCGAGCGCACGTCGGTGATGACGTCGCCGATGATGCTCGCCTCGTTGAAGGCGGGAATGATGACCCAAACATCGTGAAAGCGCATGTCGATGGGCACCAAACTACACGGTCAACGGCGGGCCAGACGCGCCAGCGCGCCCAGGTGAACCACGATTCCCACCAGCGGTCCGCACAGCAGCGCGATGATGGTCCGTTCCTCCAGCCCCACCGGCAACAGCAGTAGCGCCACCGCGGCCACGGTCGCGATGATCCAGCCCGTCGCATACGCGCGGTGCAAAGCGGCCGCGACGGTGGCGGCGCCGGTCAGCGTCAGCATCGCGATGGCCACGGCAGCCCCGGTCAGCCAGGCCAGCAGCGGACCGCCGGCCTGGTAATCGTCGCCGAACCCGACGCGCAGCAACCACGGGCCGAGCAGTCCGGCCGCCACGATCCCGATGGCGCCGAGCGCGGCCACCACGGCGGCGGGCGCCACCAGCGCGCGCAGCCGCTTGTCACGCTGGTCGACGAAGTGGGCGATGAGGTTGCCCTGCATCGCGGTCAATGGGACCAGCAGTGGGGCGCGGGTCAGCGTGACGGCCAGGATCACCACGCCGCCGGTGGCGCCGAGTTCGCCCGAGGTGGCCTTGAGCAGCACCGGGAATCCCATCACCAGGATCGCGCTGGCGCCGGCGGCGGCGATGGAATGCCCGGCCCCGCGCAGGAAGGTGCCGGGGCTGCCGGCGGTGAGCAGGCCGGCCGCGAGCCGTGCGGCCGGCGCCGCGATCAGCATGATCAGCCAGGCCACGGCTCCGGCGACGGTGGCCCACAGAAACCCGGCCAGCCCCCAGCCCAACACGAAGGTGGCCGCCGCGACCGCCACCCGGATCCCGGCGTCAGTGACCATCAGGGCCCCGTACTCGGTCCACCGGTTCACCCCGGCGAGCATGCCGAGCAGCGTGGCGTGCAGGCAGAACCCGGCCAGCCCGACGCTGAGCAGCGCCACGCTCAGCACCCGCGATTCGGCGAACACGTGCGAACTCCACAGCAGCGAGCTGGCCGCGATCACCACGGCGGCGACGACGCCGACGAGTGCGGCGATCCGCATCGGGTGAGTGGTGGGCTCGCCACTGAGATCCCGGTGGCGGGCCCCGCGCACCTCACGGGTGGCCTCTTGCAACAGACCGTTGGCGGCGCCGGTCACCAGCCCGAAGGCGCCCCAGAACACGCTGAAGATCGAGAAGCCGGCCGGCTCCAAGCCCCGCGCGGCCAGGTACAGCACGGCGTACCCGCACACCGCGCTGATCGCGGTCGCCGCGCCGACGCGGGCGACGCTGCTGCGCGTGATGGGGCCTGTCGATGAGCCGCTTGCGCGAAGAGCATCGAAATCCGATGAGCCGCTTGCGCGAAGAGCATCGAAACCGGGGGTCCCGCCGCCGTCGGTCACAGCGCCGGCAGCTCTTTCGAATACAGCCAGGCCTGCCACAGTGGCTGCAAGGGCTCGTCGGTGTAGCCGGCGGCCAGCCCGGTGAAATCGTCGGTGAAGGCGGTGCTGTGCCGGTAGCGGGTGGTCCAATCTTGTAGCAGTGCAAAGAATTTCGCGTCGCCGATGCGGGTGCGCAGCACATGCAGGGTCAGCGCGCCACGTTTGTACACCCGGTCGTCGAACATGTCCTCGGGCCCCGGATCGGACAGCAGCAGATCCTGCGGTTGGTCCTGCAGCCGCGCGTGATAGTGCTGGGCCCATTGTGCCGCGCTGCGGCCCCCGCTGTGTTCGGACCACAGCCACTCCGCGTAGCAGGCGAAGCCCTCGTGCAGCCAGATGTCCCGCCAGCGCCGCGCGGTCACCGAATTGCCGAACCACTGGTGGGCCAGTTCGTGGGCGATCAACCGCTCGGCGCCGCGATGCCCATCGCAATGATTGGCCCCGAAGATCGAGATGCCCTGCGCCTCCAGCGGAATCTCCAGATCGTCGTCGGTCACCACCACGGTGTAACCGCTGGCCACCGGATACGGGCCGAACAGCTTGATGAACAACTTCATCATCTGCGGCTGGCGTTCGAAATCGTGCTCGAAGTTGCGGCGCAGCCCGGGCGGCAGGACCGCATGCATCGGCACCGGTGATTTGGTCAGCCGCTGGTGCTCGTACATGCCGATCTGCAGCGTCATCAGATAGCTCGATGTCGGTTCGGGTTGCTCGTAGGTCCACACCGTGTGCCCGGCGCGGGCTTTGCGGGAGAGCAACTCGCCATTGGCCAGCGCGTAGTACGGGCTGTCGGTGCTGATCTGGATGCGGTAGCTGGCCTTCGAGCTGGGGTGGTCGTCGCAGGGGAACCAGGAGGCGGCCCCGTTGGGCTGACCGGCCACCAGGGCCCCGTTCGACAGTTCCTCGAAACCGACGTCACCCCAATAGGTTTCGATGGGGCGCGGGTTTCCGTTGTAGCGGACGACGACGGTCATCGCGGCCCCGGCCGGCAACGCCGATCCCAGCGTGATCGACAGCTTGCCGCCGCTGGCCCGGTACTGGGCGGGCCGACGGCCGTTCACCGAAACCCGGGACACCGACAGCGCATCGGACAGGTCCAGGGTGAAGGTGCGCAGCGCGGCCAGGGTGACCGCCGTGATGGTCGCCGACCCGGCCAGCCGGTTGATCGCCACCTTGTACTCGAGCTCGAGCTCGTAGCGCGACACCCGGTACCCGAAATTGCCGTTGCGCGGCAGATACGGGTCGATCACGGGCGTGGACGTCACCTTCTTGGCAGCTTTCTTCGATCGGGTCACGCGGCGGGGTTTTCCGTCCGCTTGGCCTCGGCCGTTTTTGCGGTGCGTTTCTTGCCGAACATGTTCCACGGGGCGATCGGGTTGCCCTGCCAGCGGGTGGACGGCGGCACCTCGTCGCCACGCATGACCAGCGAGCCCGGCCCGACGGTGGACCCGGCGCCCAGCCGGGCCGCGGGCAGCGCCACGCAGTGGGGCCCCAACGTCGCACCCTCTTCGAGCACCACGCTGTCCAGCCGCATGATGCGGTCGTGGAACAGATGGGTCTGCACCACGCAGCCGCGGTTGACGGTGGCGCCGGCCTCGAGGGTCACCAGATCGGCTTCCGGCAGCCAGTAGGTTTCACACCACACGCCACGGCCGATCGAGGCGCCCAGGCCACGCAGCCACAGGTTCATCACCGGTGTGCCGCTGGCCGCCCGGGCGAACCAGGGCGCGGCGACGGTTTCGACGAACGTGTCCGACACCTCGTTGCGCCAGACGAACGACGACCACAGCGGACGCTCCACCGCGCGAATCCGGCCGAGGACCAACCATTTCGCGATCACCGCGATGATGCCGGCCACGGCGCCGGCAACCAACAGCACCAGGCCGCCGGTCAGCGCCGCCCACAGGAAACCGAACCGGAGCGTCACCGCCTGCAACCCGCCCAGCACGGCGACACCGATGGCGAAGGTGATGATCACCGGGATCAGCCGGCAGGTCTCGACCGCCGAGCGCATGACCTTCAACCGCAGCGACGGATGGAAAGTGCGCAGCGCATCGGCGGCGGTGGCGTTGCGGCGCAACCGAACCGGCGGGCTACCCAACCAGGACGAGCCGGCCTTCGCCTTGTGCGGGGTGGCCGAGAGCACCGCCACCAGGCCGTCGTCGGGCACCTTGCGGCCGGGTTGGGTGATGCCCGAGTTGCCGAGGAAGGCGCGCTTGCCGATGGTGGCCTTGGCGACGTGAATCCACCCGCCGCCCAATTCGTACGAGGCCACCATGGTGTCGTCGGCCAGGAAAGCCCCGTCCTGCACCTCGGTGAACTTCGGGGTGAACAGTGCTGTCGAGATCTCGGTGTCCCGACCGACTTTCGCGCCGAGCAGCCGCAACCACCACGGGGTGAACAGGCTGGCGTAGATCGGAAACAGGTAATGGCGGGCCGCGTCCATCAGGCGTTCGGTCATCCACAACTGCCAGCCCACGCGGCTGCGCACCGGGTGATAACCCTCGGACAGCTTGACCGACAGGATTCGTACCCCGATCACGGTGAGCACCGCGTAGACCAACATCGCGACCAGCGCGGCGGCCGGCGTCCAGGCCAGTGCGGGCAGCAGCGCGTCGCTCGGTGAGGCGGTGTCGTGCACGCCCCAGATGACCACCGCCAGGCCCGCGGCCAACGCGGCCAGCGGCAGACCGGCCAGCAACATCGAGGACACCCCGTACACCCCGACCCACAACGGCGCACGAGGCGGCCGGTGATCCGGCCACGGGTGGCGGGCCTTACCGGATTTCACGGCCGGTGAGCCCTTCCAGAACTGGCCGTTCTTGACCTTGCCCACCACCGCCGAGCCCGGCGCGACATCGGCGTTCTTGCCGACGGTCGCTCCCGGAAGCAGCGTGGTGCGGGCGCCGATCGTGGCGTCGTTGCCGATCGACACCGGCCCGACGTGGAACACGTCGCCGTCGATCCAGTGCCCGCTCAGGTCCACCTCGGGTTCGACGGAGGCGCGATGGCCGATCTTGAGCATGCCGGTCACCGGCGGTGCAGAGTGCATGTCGACGCCCTTGCCCACGCTGTTGCCCAGGGCGCGGGCGTAGTAGACCATCCACGGTGCGCCGGCCAGGTTCTCCGCACCGCTGGCCTCGGCCAGTCGTTCGGCGATCCACACCCGAAGGTGCACCGCGCCGCCGCGTCGGTACGTGCCGGGCTCAAGGCCGCCCAGCAGCATCCGGGCGAACAGCACCGCGATGCCCATCCGGCCCAGCGGCGTGACGAACAGTACGAACCCGGCCAGCACCCACCACCAGCTGAGCGGATGAGCCCATGACACCACGCCCGTCACGGCGGCCACGTTGTTCAGCAACGCCAGCCAGACCACCCATTGCATGCCGGTGAGGGTGGCCAGCGGCAGTGACAACGCGACCTGCGCGGCCTGGGTCGGCACCGGGGTCGGTTTGACCTGCCGGGAAGTGATCTGCGGCGGCGGTTTGAGATCGTCGAGGTAGCCGGCCAGGGAACCCAGTCGCGGGTGGTCGTAGAGGTCGGCGACGGTCACCAGTGGATAGCGTTGGCGCAGCGCGGCCACCAGCTGTGCGGCGGCCAGCGAGCCGCCGCCCAGGGCGATGAAATCGGCCTCCGGCCCGTCGAC
>NZ_LZJD01000030.1:0-32772 GCF_001666875.1 Mycobacterium sp. E802 | reverse complement strand
GGGCTGGCCAAACCGGGCCGTCTGGAAGGGCCGGACCCCTCACTGCTGGCGGCCGCCTACGCAGAAGTGGCGCGGGCCTGAGCGCCCGCGCCACGTGAATTCTGCTGTGCCGGCCCGTTACTGCTTGGGCTGGTCGGGATAGTCGACGGGCTGGGTGGTGTCGGCAGTCTCGTGGGCGCCGTTGGCGCTCACCGCGGCGAACACGTCGGTGTCGGCACGGTCGTCGGCGGCCAGGCCGTGGTGGCGCTGACGCGGCATCGGCGGGGCCTTGCGGTCCACCAGCCAGCGTCCCACCGTCACGCCGGCCACGCCGAGCAGGAACACCAACAGCGCGGTGAACGCCGCGAACGTGGTGACCTCGTTGAGCAGCGCATCGGTGTAGAGGCTCTTGTAGAACAACCCGATGAACCACGCCACCGCACCGCTGACGATCCCGGCGAACAGCCCGGCGATCAGCCAGGTCATCGCCATGTCGGCCCGACGATCCGGATCCGGGTTGCGGCGCGCGTCGTTCTGGCCGTCGATCAGGCCCCAGATCAGCACACCGATCCCGAACACCGTGACCAGTGCCAGGCTGAACCACGTGGCGTTGGCCGGCGAGGCGTTGATCAGTGCTCCTTGCAGTAAGCGCACGATGACCATCGCTGTTGCGAACACCACTCCGCGCAGTAACCACTTGCTCATGGGGGCACAGCGTAGCGAGTAGCGTCACAGACCGTGACTATTTCCCAGCGCAGGGATCGACTGCGGCGTCGGCTGGCGGACTCGGGCCTGGACGCGATGTTGGTGACTGACCTGGTCAACGTGCGTTATCTGTCCGGTTTCACCGGCTCCAACGCGGCGCTGCTGGTGCTCGCTGCCGATGCCACGCCGGTGTTGGCCACCGATGGGCGCTACCGCACCCAGGCCGCGCAGCAGGCGCCCGATGCCGAGGTGGTCATCGAGCGGGCCTGCGGAGTACACCTCGCCGGACGCGCCGCGCGCGGAGGCGCTGTCCGGCTGGGGTTCGAAAGTCACGTGGTGACGGTGGATGCCTTCACGGCGCTGACGAAGGCCGCCGGCGACTCGGTCGAGTGGGTGCGAGCCGCGGGCACGGTGGAGGCGCTGCGGGAGGTCAAGGACGCCGGTGAGATAGCGATGCTGCGGCTGGCGTGCGAGGCCGCCGACGCTGCGCTCACCGAGCTGGTGGAACGCGGCGGGCTGCGGCCCGGCCGCACCGAGCGTGAGGTGCGCAACGAGCTGGAAGCGCTGATGCTGGATCACGGCGCCGACGGGCCGTCGTTCGAGACGATCGTGGCGGCCGGGCCCAACTCGGCCATACCGCATCACCGGCCGACGGACGCGGTGCTGGCCGCCGGTGACTTCGTCAAGATCGACTTCGGCGCCCTGGTGGCCGGCTATCACTCCGACATGACGCGCACGTTCGTGCTGGGGCCGGCCGCGCAATGGCAACGCGAGATCTACGACCTGGTGGCCACCGCACAGCAGGCCGGACGCGACGCGTTGGCGCCCGGAGTGTCGCTGAGCGCGGTCGACGCCGCATCACGCCAGGTCATCGCCGATGCGGGCTACGCCGAGAACTTCGGTCACGGTCTCGGGCACGGCGTCGGACTGCAGATCCACGAAGCGCCGGGGATCAACGCCACCGCCGCCGGTACACTGCTTGCTGGCTCTACGGTCACCGTTGAGCCTGGTGTCTACTTGCCCGATCGCGGCGGTGTCCGGATCGAGGACACCCTGGTCGTCGGAGAGGCGACACCCGACCTGCTTACCCGGTTCCCCAAGGAACTGGCCATTTTGTGACGAAAGCTTAGGAGCTACACCCTCATGGCATCGACTGCCGACTTCAAGAACGGGCTCGTCCTGCAAATCGACGGACAGCTGTGGCAGATCGTCGAATTCCAGCACGTGAAGCCCGGTAAGGGTCCGGCCTTCGTGCGGACGAAGCTCAAGAACGTGGTGTCCGGCAAGGTCGTCGACAAGACCTACAACGCCGGCGTGAAGGTGGAGACCGCCACCGTGGACCGCCGCGACGCCACCTTCCTGTACCGCGACGGCAACGACTTCGTGTTCATGGATTCCGAGGACTTCGAGCAGCACCCGCTGTCGGAGGACCTGGTCGGCCGCGCCGCGGGCTTCCTGTTGGAGAGCATGCCGGTGCAGATCGCCTTCCACGAGTCCGCTCCGCTGTACCTGGAACTGCCGGTGTCGGTCGAACTCGTCGTCAGCCACACCGAGCCGGGCCTGCAGGGTGACCGTTCCAGCGCAGGCACCAAGCCCGCCACGATGGAGACCGGTGCAGAGATCCAGGTTCCGTTGTTCATCAACACCGGCGACAAGCTCAAGGTCGACACCCGCGACGGCAGCTACCTCGGCCGCGTGAATGGCTGACCATGCCTGACCGCCGAGGCGACCGGGGCCGTCACCAGGCCCGCAAACGCGCCGTGGACCTGCTGTTCGAGGCCGAGGCGCGCGGTCTGACTCCGGAGGCGGTGGCGGACGGCCGGATCGCGCTGGCCGAGGATCAGCCTGACGTCACCCCGCTCAACCCTTACACGGTGTCGGTGGCGCGCGGAGTGACCGAGCATTCCGCCCACATCGACGATCTCATCTCGGCGCATCTGCAGGGCTGGACGCTGGAGCGGCTGCCCGCCGTGGACCGGGCGATCCTGCGGGTCGCGGTGTGGGAACTGCTGCACGCCGAGGATGTCCCCGAACCCGTCGCCGTGGACGAAGCTGTCGAATTGGCCAAAGAGCTGTCCACCGATGAGTCGCCCGGATTCGTCAACGGAGTGCTGGGTCAGGTCATGCTCGTGACTCCGCAGATTCGGGCCGCCGCGGCGGCCGTCCAAGGCGCCGTACAGGATCGTCCGGAGCAGTAGGGTCTCTGGCCCGGTTTACCTGTCATCGGCTTCCTCCTGGGGAATGAGTAGTTCCTCAGGGTAGAAGTGGTGGTTGACGGTGTCTTGGCCGGTGTCCATGAGAGGCGGCGGATGCCAGTGGACCCGACCGGTATCTGGGTCGACGCTGGTGGTCCAACCGAGGCCGACCAGACGATTGTCGGGCCCACAGCTCAACGCGAGGTCGGGGGCGTCGGTCTGTCCGCCGTGTTGCCAGTCCGCCTTGGCGTGGTGGACTTGGCATTGGTCGGCCGGGGCGGTGCATCCGGGGCGGGTGCAGCCGCGGTCGCGGTTGTAGAGCAGGAGTCGTTGTGCTTTGGTGGCCAGTCGTTTGGTGCGGGCCATGTAGAGCGGTTCGGCGGTGTGGTGGTCGTACACGACGAGGTAGTGAAAACTGTGCGATGCCAAGCGGATGAGATCGCTCATCGGCATCCAGATGCCCGAACCCGTGACGGCGATACCTGCGCCGGCTTCGAGTTCGGCCAAGGTGGTGGAGACGACCACGGTGACCGGCAGGCCGCCATGTTGGCCGAGTCGTTTGGACATGAGTAGCTCGCGCAGGGCGACTTTGAGTGCATCGTGGTTGCGTTGGGACTGGGTGCGCGTGTCCCGGGCGGCTGCCTGCTCCTGGTCCCGCTGAGCTTGCGGGTCCGCGGGGATGTCGGGTGTGGTCCGGTCGTCGCTGTCGAATTCGTTAGCGCCGGTTCCGGATTCAGTCCCGGCATCGTCGGTGGCGCGGTCCTCCGGATCAGGTGTATCGCCGGTGGCCGCCGAGCCGCTCTCACGGGTATCGACCGGGTCGGCCGCGGGGTTGTGGACCGGGTCGGGATCGGCGGGGTTGTTCAGGCCGGGCTGGCCCCACGCGTCCGTGACTGTGGTCAAATAGGCCGCCGCCTCGGGATCCAGCCACCCCTGGACGTGCACCAGCCCGTCGGCGTCCTGCTTGCCGATCCGAAGCCCACGCAGGTGCGCCGCGATGTCGGGTCCGTCGCCGTCCTGGTTGAGCAGATACAGCAGTTTGGCGGCGGCGGCCTTGAGCGTTTCGGGGGTTTCGCGGGCTGCTGCGGCCGCCAGGTCTGTTTCGACCTGGACGAGTTCACCGGCGTTCAGGTACTTCTGCGCCTGTCCCAACGTGTCGCGAATGACGTTTACGTGTTCGGTGTTGATCGTTCCCGACTGCAGCGCCTGCGCGCATGCAGGCAGTATCGGCTCCAACACCTCGCCGGTGAGGCCATATCGCGGCCCGAGGTCGGCAGCCGCCGCCACTCGGCGTGACGCTTCCCTGCGGCTGATCCGCATCCGGGTGGCAAGGACATCGGTCCACGACTTCCCACCGATCTCTCGTGGACTGGTCCGCGCCATCAGCGCCGACTGAATGCGGTGATCGACCGTCGCCTGGGCACGGGCCTGCCGCTCGCGCTCGGACTGGATCGCCAGTAACTCCGCAGTGTCGAACGTCGTGAAGTCGACGTCGATCAGCGAAGCGATCGCGGCGCGATGGCCGGCCAGCGCGGTCTGCACTGCGTCCCGACTCTGGGCCAACCCGACGTTCATGATTCGAACACTAGTTCGAACCACCGACAAGAATTCGCTGTTTGGGACCGATGTGGCCACAGTGACGAAAGTTTTTTGAGCGGGCCCAAACGACGTTTCGATCATCGCGATTTGTAAATTTTCATCACGGCCGAGGTGGCGCAATGCGAGCTGCGACAGCGGTTTCGCCAGGTACCGAACGTCGGCTGGCGGCGCAATCAATTAACCTGCGCAAACGGCAGATTCGCCGCACTGCGAGGCCTCCCGGATGCCCCTTACCTTGAGTGCGTGTCTTCCCAGCCCGAATCCAACCCTGTACCGCTGACGAGCCGACGTGCTCGCGCGGACCAGGCCCGTCAAGTCGCCGATGTGCTGCGTCATCAGATTTATGACGGCGCGTACGCCGGTGCCCTGCCGTCGGAAGCGGACCTGGCCGCCGAATTCTTCGTCTCGCGCAACACCGTTCGCGAAGCACTAGGAGTGCTCAAGAACGAAGGTCTGATCGAGCGGGGCACCAAAGTAGGCACCCACGTGGCGGCCCGCAAGTACGACCACGGGCTCGATGCCCTGGTCGGGCTGAAGGAAACCTTCAAGGACTACGGCGACGTCCGCAACGAGGTGCGTGCCGTGCAACGGCTCGCCGCACCTCCGGCGGTGGCCCGCAAGCTCGCACTCGAACCCGGGACGCAGGTGGTGTTCATCGAGCGTCTGCGCTACCTCGCCGACCTGCCGCTGTCTCTCGATCTGACGTACCTGGCTCCCGATATCGGGGAGCAGGTGATCGCGGATTCGCTGGAGAGCAACGACATCTTCGCGCTCATCGAGCGGGTCAGCGGATGCCGGCTGGGCGGGGCAAGCCTTGCACTGGAAGCGGTTTCGGCCGATCCGCACACCGCCGCGACGCTGGAGGTGCCCAACGGATCGGCACTGCTGATGGCCGAACGGCTGACCAGTCTGGACGACGGCAGGCCCGTCGACCTGGAGTACATCAGGATGCGCGGTGATCGAATCACCATGCGCGGCAACCTCGTGAGGAGAGACGCATGACGCTGGTCAATCAGCGGGCCGATGTTCCGGTGACGATCGACGAATCCCTGTGTATCGAAGGCTGCACGTTGTGCGTGGACGTGTGCCCGCTCGATTCGCTGGCCATCAACCCCGACAACGGCAAGGCCTACATGCACGTCGACGAGTGCTGGTACTGCGGGCCGTGCGCGGCCCGCTGCCCCACCGGCGCCGTCACCGTCAACATGCCCTATCTCATCCGGTAGAGGATCCGAAGTGAAAACAGCCCTGATCGCTCTGGCCGCCGGTCTGACGTTTGCGACCGCCGGTTGTTCCCTGGACTCGGCGACGAAGTCTGCCGACACTGTCGACGTCGTCGTCGGCTACCAGTCCAAGACCATCAACACCGTCACCGCCGGAACGTTGTTGCGGGCCCAGGGTTACCTGGAGCGTCGCCTGGCCGACATCACCACCCGGACGGGCACCAAGTACAACGTCACCTGGCAGGACTACGACACCGGCGCCCCGATCACCGCGCAGATGGTGGCCGAGAAGATCGACATCGGATCGATGGGCGATTACCCGATGCTGATCAACGGATCCAAGACCCAGGCCAACGAACGCGCGAAGACCGAAATCGTCTCCGTCACGGGGTACAACCCCAAGGGGGCGCTCAACATGGTTGTGGTCACGCCGGATTCACCGGCCAAGTCGTTGACCGACCTCGCCGGCGAGAAGATCTCGGCCAGCGTCGGGTCGGCCGGCCACGGCATGGTGGTGCAAGCGCTCGGTCGGGCCGGCATCGACGCCAAGACCGGCGTGGAGGTGCTCAACCAGCAGCCGCAGGTCGGCGCATCTGCTTTGGAATCCGGTCAGGTGCAAGCACTTTCACAGTTCGTCGCCTGGCCGGGTCTGCTGGTGCATCAGGGTAAGGCCAAGCTGCTGTATGACGGTGCCGAGCTGAACTACCCGACGTTGCACGGCGTGGTGGTGCGTCGCGCCTATGCGGCCGAGCATCCCGAGGTGCTCGACGCCTTCCTGCAGGCCCAACTCGACGCCACCGACTTCCTCAACACCAAGCCGCTGGAGGCCGCCCGCATCGTGGCCGAGGGCAGCGGCCTGCCGCAGGAGGTCGTCTACCTGTACAACGGCCCGGGCGGCACATCGTTCGACACCACGCTCAAGCCTTCGTTGATCGACGCGCTCAAAGGCGATGTGCCGTACCTGAAGTCGATCGACAACTTCGCCGATCTGGACGTGGCCGGTTTTGTGCAGGATGCGCCGTTGCGGGCCGCGTTCGCCGCGCGCGGGCAGGACTACGACAAGGCGCTGCGCTCGCAGACGAATCCTTCGGCGCTGAGCGGTACCGACCCGGTGTGCCAGCGGGCCGTCGACAACCCGGCGACCGCCGGTGAACTCTGGCTCGACGGGGCCGATACCACCACGGCCGCGGCCACTCCGGCATGCCTGCTCAAGGCGATCCGACGGGCCGAAAGCGAGGGCAAGAAGGTCCGGGCCGCGTACGTGACCGACGCCGAGCTGGGCACCCGGTGGTTCGCGGACAAGTCGGTCTGGGTCCGCGTCCCGGCCCACGGCGCCGAGGACTACCTGCCGTTCGGCACCCAGGCCGGGGCCGAACGCTACGTGGCGGCCCACCCCGGCAGTGTGGTGGTCGACTACCGGCAAGCCTTGGCAGGTGCGGTATGACGACCACCGACAGCGCGCCGGCAACGGTCGCCGACCGACCGGCATCCCCGGCCGCGCCCCGACGTCGTGCCCCGTCGGTCTGGCCTCGTCGTCTGGTGCGGCTGGCGTCGGTCGTCGGCGCCGTCGTGCTGTGGCAGGTGCTGACCGCCAACGACGTTCGGCTGGGCCTGCGTTTCGACACCCTGCCGACGGTCACCGAAATCACTGCGGCCCTGGTGTATCGGCTCGGCACTCCCGAGTACTGGCTGGACCTGGGCCAGTCGCTGATCCGGATCCTCACCGGGTTCGGAATCGCGGCGGTGGTCGGGGTGACCACCGGAATCCTGTTGGGACGGACGGCCTGGTTCGCCGACATCTTCGGGCCGCTCACCGAGTTGGCCCGGCCGATCCCGGCGATCGCGATGGTGCCGGTGGCCATCCTGCTGTTCCCCAGCGACGAGGCCGGCATCGTGTTCATCACGTTCCTGGCCGCCTACTTCCCGATCATGGTCAGCGTGCGGCATGCGGTGCGTGCGCTGCCGACCATCTGGGAGGACTCGGTGCGCACCCTCGGCGGTGGCCGTCTCGACGTGCTGCGGCAGGTGGTGCTGCCGGGGATCCTTCCCGGTCTGTTCGGTGGCCTCTCGGTCGGTATGGGGGTGGCCTGGATCTGCGTCGTCTCGGCCGAGATGATCTCGGGTCGCCTCGGCGTGGGCTACCGCACCTGGCAGGCGTACACGGTGTTGAACTATCCCGATGTGTTCGTCGGCATCATCACCATCGGCGTGCTCGGCTTCGTCACCGCCGCGGCGGTGGAACTGATCGGCCGCCGGGTCACCCGCTGGCTGCCGCGCGGTGAGGAGGTCACGAGATGAGCCCCACGGCCACCGCGACCGGGATGCGGCTCGAGCTGGACGCGATCACGTTGTCCTACACCGGCGCCCCGGTGATCGAGAACCTCAGCCTCACAGTCGAACCCGGTGAGATCTTGGTGCTCGCCGGACCGTCAGGCTGCGGCAAGTCGACCCTGCTGCGGGCACTGACCGGATTGCTCCGTCCCGACGCGGGCCGGGTGCTGGCCGACGGTGAACCCGTCACCACCACGTCGCGTGATCGCGGCATGGTGTTCCAGGACAGTGCCCTGCTGCCATGGCGTACCGTGCGGTCGAACATCGAGCTCGCGCTGCAACTCCGCGGCGAGCCGAGGGCCGGTCGCCGGGCGCGCGCGGACCGCTGGATCGACGAGGTGGGGCTGTCCGGGTTCGGCGACTTTCTGCCCAAGAGCCTCTCCGGTGGTATGCGACAACGGGTTCAGCTTGCCCGCGGCCTGGCCGGTGCGCCCCGCGCCGTAATGATGGACGAGCCGTTCGCCGCGCTGGACACCCAGACCCGGGCGGCCATGCAGCGCCTGTTGATCGACACCTGGCAGGTCCATCCCACCACGATCGTGTTCGTCACCCACGACGTCGACGAGGCACTCATCCTCGGTGACCGGGTCGCGGTACTCGGTCGTGCCGGACAGCCGTTGCGCGCCCTCGTCGAAGTGGGCCAGCCCCGAACCGACCATCCCGAACGATCCGCGCTACGCGCCGAGATCATCGCCGCCTTGGAGCAAAATGACTGACACCCTTGAGATCCCGGACGTTTCCGACGCCGTCCGGATCGACTGCGATGTACTGGTGATCGGCGGGGGCACGGCAGGCACCATGGCTGCGCTGACCGCGGCCGAGAACGGTGCCCAGGTGCTGCTGCTGGAGAAGGCCCACGTGCGGCACTCCGGGGCGCTGGCCATGGGGATGGACGGAGTCAACAACGCCGTGATCCCCGGAAAGGCCGAACCCGAGGACTACGTCGCCGAGATCACCCGCGCCAACGACGGAATCGTCAACCAGCGCACCGTCTATCAGACCGCCACCCGGGGATTCGCCATGGTGCAGCGGCTGGAACGCTACGGGGTCAAGTTCGAGAAGGACGAGCACGGCGAGTACGCCGTGCGCCGGGTGCACCGGTCCGGTTCCTATGTGTTGCCGATGCCCGAAGGCAAGGACGTCAAGAAGGCGTTGTACCGGGTGCTGCGCCAGCGCTCGATGCGGGAGAAGATCCGGATCGAGAACCGGTTCATGCCGGTGCGGGTTCTCACCGATGGCGGACGTGCGGTCGGTGCGGCGGCATTCAACACCCGCACCGGCGAATTCGTCACCGTGGCGGCCAAGGCCGTCATCCTGTCCACCGGTGCGTGCGGCCGGCTCGGACTGCCGGCCTCGGGATACCTGTACGGCACATACGAGAATCCCACCAATGCCGGTGACGGCTACGCCATGGCCTACCACGCCGGTGCCGAGCTGTCGGGAATCGAGTGCTTCCAGGTCAATCCGTTGATCAAGGATTACAACGGACCGGCCTGCGCCTATGTGGCCAACCCCTTCGGTGGTTATCAAGTCAACGCGCTGGGGGAGCGGTTCGTCGATTCCGACTACTGGTCGGGTCAGATGATGGCCGAGGTCAAGTCTGAAATCGAATCGGCGCGCGGACCGATCTACCTCAAGGTCAGCCACCTGCCCGACGAAACCTTGACCACGCTGGAGAACATCCTGCACACCACGGAGCGGCCCACCCGTGGAACGTTCCACGCCAACCGGGGACACGACTACCGCACACATGACATCGAGATGCACATCTCCGAGATCGGTTTGTGCTCAGGACATTCCGCATCCGGGGTGTGGGTGGACGAACATGCCCGTACCACGGTGCCGGGCCTGTATGCCGCAGGCGACCTGGCGTGCGTACCGCACAACTACATGATCGGCGCGTTCGTCTACGGCGACCTGGCCGGGGAACACGCGGCGTCCACACTGGCAGACGTGGCCGCGCCCCAAGAGCTTCCGGCCGATCAGGTGGCCCAGGCCCACGATCTCATCTACCGACCGCTGCGACACCCGGACGGCCCGCCGCAGCCACAGGTCGAGTTCAAGCTGCGACGGTTCGTCAACGACTATGTGGCCCCGCCGAAGACCGCTACCAAACTGTCCATCGCAGTGCAGACTTTCGAGCGGATGACCGCCGAGGTGGAGGGTATCGGGGCGCGTACGCCGCACGAGTTGATGCGGGCTGCGGAGGTGTCGTTCATCCGGGACTGCGCGGAGATGGCCGCGCGCTCCTCGCTGACCCGGACCGAATCGCGGTGGGGCCTTTACCACGAGCGGGCTGATCTGCCCGAGCGTGACGACACGCAGTGGCGTTATCACCTCAACCTCTACAAGGACGCCGACGGCGCCATGCAGTTCGTGAAGCGGCCGGTGGCACCGTATTTCGTCGCGGTGCCCGAGCTCGACCACCTCACTTCGCAGGACCCGGTGACCACCGTCGAACAACCCCACCTGCACGGTGGCCGGGCGCCTTCGGCCGAACGGTCCCGGGTGCGTACCGCGACCTCCGCCCAGCCACCGTCACCGCGGATCGTCGCGGTACTGGCCCTGGAGGAACCGTCGCTGGCGGATCTGGCCGGCTACCTTCAGGATGCGGACGCCGGTGTGCGCCGCACCGCGGTCGCCACCCTCGTCGAGCATCTGCCCGACGGATACCAGCCGGCGCTGGTGGCCGCCCTGGCCGACGGCGACGCCGGGGTGCGGCGCGAGACCGCCGACGCCGTGCGGGAACTCGTCGAGGTACTGCCCGAGCCCGGAGCCTTCAGCGATCGACTGGCCTCGGCGGACCCGGTGGTGCGTGCCGTCACCGTGTATCTGTTGAGTTCCCGGCGCGCCGGCAGCGCCCAGTCGTATCGAGCCGCGCTCACCGACACCGATCACCGGGTACGGATCGAGGCGGTCCGAGCCCTGGTGTCGGTCGACGATCACACCGGTGTCGCGGCCGCCACGACCGACGAGAACCGGGAGGTGCGGATCGCGGCGGTGGGTGGTCTGGCCACCCTGCGTGCCGGTGCCGACGCGGTACGCGTGGCGCTGGACGATCCCGATCCGCTGGTGCGGGCGGCGGCGCTGGCCTCGCTCGGTGCGGTCGGTTGCACCGGCGACGATGTGGTCAGCGTCGAGAAGGCGTTCACCGAATCGGCCTGGCAGATCCGCCAGGGGGCAGCGCGGGCGTTGGCCGGCGCCGAGCCCGAGGTCGCGGTACCCACCCTGTCACGGGCACTGGAGGACCGGCATCTGGATGTCCGCAAGGCGGCGGTACTCAGCCTGAGCCGGTGGGTGGATTCGGATTCGAGCGCGCGGCAGGCCCTCACCGCGGCATTGGAAGACAGCGATGCCGATGTTCGCGCGTATGCCCGCCAAGCCCTTGCCGGGTGAGCGGCACGTTTGCCAGAACGCCGGCGCCATCGAAGTTGGTCGTTACCGCTGCCAACGGCCGGACCTCGGCTTAATCTCGATGCGTGCGACTCGCCTGGCCGCTGACAGGGCGGTTGGAGGAGACCCGGCTGATCGACGCCGCGCTGGCCACCGCCGAACTGTCCGGGATCGTGGTCTATGGAAGTGCAGGCGTTGGCAAGAGCCGGATTGCCCGTGAAGTGCTCGCCGCGGCGGGCGCCAATGGCCACGAAACCCGCTGGGCGGTAGGCACATCAGCCGCCCGGTCGCTGCCGCTGGGAACGTTCGCGCGCTGGGTGGGAACTTCCGATGCCGACAGCGCGACCCTGGTCGGGCGGGTGATCGACGGGCTGACCACGACATCCGACAGTCACCCGGTGCTGGTGTGTGTCGATGACGCGCACCTGCTCGACGGATTGTCGGGTTTCGTGTTGCAGCAGATCGTGCAGCGAGGCGCGGCCAAGCTTCTGCTGACCGTCCGTACCGGTACATCGGTACCTGCCGAGGTGATCGCCGCGTGCGACAGTGGCCGGTTCGAGCGGTTGGACCTGCAACCGCTGTCCCGCGACGAGTCGACCCGGCTGCTGGTCGCCGCGCTGGGCGGCCCGCTGGATTCACAAGCAGCGCAGCGGTTGTGGCGGCTGACCCGCGGCAATGTCCTCTATCTGCGCACCATCGTCGAACAAGAGGTCACCCAGGGGCGGTTGACGTGTCAGGCCGGCTGCTGGCGCTGGACCGGCGATCCGGTGATGCCGCCCGGACTGGTCGAACTGATCGAGACGAGGATCGGCGCACTACCGCCGGCAGTCAGTGAAGTCGTCGACGTGCTGGCGGTCGCCGAGCCGATTCAGCTCGACCGGCTGACTGCGATCACCGATGCCGAATCAGTGGCGGTGGCCGAATCGCGGGGCCTGATCACGATCGACACCACCGAACGCGAGGTCCGGGTCTCCCACCCGCTTTACGCCGAGGTGCGACGCAACCGGGTGCCAGGTTCCCGGCTGCGTCGGTTGAGAGGATTGGTGGCCACCGCGCTCGGCGAGCGGGAAGACCGCGATGCCATGCGCGTGGTGGTGCGGCGGGCCACCCTGATGCTCGATTCTGACCTGCCGTTCGACCCGGAGTTGTTGACCCGTGCCGCCCAAGGTGCGGTGTGGCTGTCCGACCTGCCCCTGGCCGACCGGCTGGCCCAGGGTGCCATCACCGCCGGCGGCGACGTGGAAGCGTATTTCATTCGGGCCCATGCCTTGTCGTGGCTCAGCCGGGGTGCGGAATCGGACGCGGTGCTCGACGCCGTCGATCCCACCGATCTCGGCGACGACGGACGTGCTCGCCTGGCGTTCCTGCGGGCTTCCAACATGTTGTGGTCGCTCGCCGACCCGGAAGGCGCCAAGCGGCATGTCGACGTTGCGGCGACCGACATTCCGCGGGCGCACCGCGCCGGCATCGACGCGTTCTACACGGTGTACTGGGCGGCGATGGGTCACCCGGTGCGGGCCAGGGACGCATTCACCGGCCTGGATCTTGCCGCGCTGCCCGCCATCGTGGGTGCGGTGACCGCCTGGGCGGTGGCCACGTCGTACGGGCACGCCGGCTGCACCGACGAGGCTGTCACCGCCGTGCGCGCCGGTTACCGCATCGCGGACAGTTCCTTTGATGCCGCGCACACGCGGTTCGTCATCGCCGACGCCCACATCGATGCGCTGCTGCTGGCCGGGCGGATTCACCAGGCGCGCGAAGAAGCCGAGCACCTGAGTCGGCACGCCGCAGAGCTGCCGGGCGCGGCCCAGCTGTTCGGCATCGCGCTGGCGGGCCGGGTGGAGTCGGCGGCCGGTCAGCTCGGCGTTGCGGCCGAACTGCTGGATCCGGTGGTCGAAATGCTGCGGGCAGCGGGAGAGGCGAACGGGTTCAGCTACCGGTTCCACCTGCCTCGGGTCACAGCACTGGCCATCCAGGGACTGGGCGACGATGCCACAGTGGCCCAACTTGATGAGTGTCGTCACCAGAGTTGGCAGTATTTGGGCTACGAACACGCCCTGGTGCGGGCCTGGGTCGCTGCGACCCAGGGGGCCGTATCCGAAGCCGTCGACATCGTGCTCGCTGCCGCCGATACCGCCGAGGCCAACGGACAACTGGCGGCCGAGGTGTGGTGTCTGCAGATTGCCGCACAGTTCGGAGACCATTCCCGCGTTCACCGGCTCGACGCGTTGTCCGGTGTGGTCGAGGGACCTCGGGTCGGTGCCGCAGCGGCACTGTGCCGGGCGCTGTCCCACGATGATGGCGACGGATTATCCGGGGCCTCAATAGAATTCGAGAGTCTGGGCGACATGGTCGCAGCGGCTGACGCGGCCGGTCTGGCGGCGGTGGCATACCGGCGCAGGAATCTGCGCGGCTCGGCGATGGCGTCGGCAGCCCGGGCCAGGGCCCTGGCCGAGGCGTGCGGCGGGGCGGCCACCCCGGCTGTGCTCGCGGCCGGCGAACGCCTGCCGTTGACCGACCGGGAACGTGAGATCGCCATGCTGCTCGGCACCGGAATGTCGAGCCGTGCGATCGCCGAACGGCTGCGGCTGTCGGTGCGGACGGTCGAAGGACACATCTACCGGGCGATGGCGAAAACCGGGGCGTCCACCCGGGCCGAGCTGGTCGCGCTGCTGCCCCGACGGCACCGCTGATTCGGGTATCCGGGTACTCGCTTGGGGTCCGTCGAACCGTCGCATCCTGGATCGCATGGCCGACGAGGGCGAGACACGCGAACAGGCGCTGCGGGCACTGCCATTGCCGTATTCGCTGGCTCTGCGACTGCGAGACGCCGGGGTCGCCCGCGAGGTCGTGTGTGAGTACCTGAGCGTGGAGGAGTCAGCGCTCGACGGCTTCTACCGGATCGCCGAAGCCAAGCTGGCGGCCGCGTTGCCGGCGACGAGTTAGAGCTCCAGCGCCTGGTACGTGCGCCGGACGAATCGGGGTTGGGCCGTCTGCAGTTTCGCCAGCGAGGTGTTGCCACTGATGGCCGCGGCGTCCACGCCCAGATTCGGATGGTTCTGGATCAGGTAGATCAGGATCAGATCTGCCGACGGGTCGGCCTGCCACCAGGTGCCGTACGCGCCGGGCCAACTGAAAGTGCCCAGGCCGCCCGGGCCGAACAGCTGTCGCGACTTCGCCGGATCGGTCACCACCGACAGATTCAGTCCGAACCCCCGGCCGACCCAGAACGGGGCGCCGAGGAACTGGTACTGCTTCTGCTCGGGCGTGAGCCGGTCGGTCCGCATCAACCGCACCGACTCGTCGGAAAGCACACGCACTCCGTCGACGATGCCGCCGCCCAACAACATTCGGGCGAACTTCAGGTAGTCGTCGGCCGTGGAGAACAACCCGGCCCCGCCCGTGCAGAACGGGGGATCGGTGATCGGCGCCGGCCCCATCACATCGTGGGTGAGCTTGTTGTCGGCGGTCAGTTGGTACATCGTGGCCGCGCGGCGCCGGCCGGCGACGCCCACCGAGAACCCGGTGTCGGCCATCCCGAGCGGCTCGAAGATCCGCTCGGCCAGCACCTGGGACAGTGGCTTGCCTTCGATGCGGGACAACGCGATGCCCAGCACGTCGGTGGAGTGGCTGTAGGTCAGGCGCTCGCCGGGTTGATGCGCCAGCGGGAGCGCGGCCACCTCGGTCAGCCAGCGGTCTTGATCCTGACGCAGCGACAGTTTGCCGTAGGCCGACGCCAGCGGGCCCAGGACGGAGAACACGTAGGCGAGCCCGCTGCGGTGGGTCATCAGGTCGTCGAACGTGATGGGCCGGCGTGCGGGTTCCGTGCGGTCCAGCGGTCCGCGCGCTTCGCGCAGTACCCGCATGTCGGACAGCTCCGGCAGCCACTTGGTCACCGGCTCGTTCAGCGCGAGCTTGCCCTCCTCGGCCAGCGCCATCGCCGCCGCGACGGTGACGGGCTTTGTCATGGAGGCGATCCGGAAGATGGTGTCCCGTTGCATCGGCAGCCCGGCGTCGACGTCGCGGTGGCCCAGGGTGTTGACCTGAAGTACCTTGCCCGCCTGCCACACCAGGGTGACCGCACCGGCCAGCAGGCCGGCGTCGATCGCCTCACGGATGGAGGTCTGATTGCCGTCGAGGTTCATCCGCGCCAGGTTAGCGGCTCACCTCCGACGCCAGCGCCGGCGCGCCCTCACCACGCTCGGCCAGTCCTGGTAGCCGAGCCGGCGGGCCACCTCGTAGTGCGGAATCGTGCGATCGCGCAGCAAGTTGTCGGCGACGCTGCGGCGCACCTCGTCCAGCACGGCGCGGTAGGTGGTGCCCTCGTGCTCGAGGTGCCGACGCAGCGTGCGCGGGGCGTAGCGCAGGTGCAGTGCCACGTCGTCCAGCGTGAGGTCGAGTGAAGACTGATCGAGGAGATGTGCGCGCACCTGGGCGGCGACGCCGGTGTGGTGCAGCCGCTCGGCGCGGATGCGGTCGCACTGGGCGACCATGAGCTCGGTGGTGTGCGCGTTCGCCATCGGCAGCGCCAGATCGAGATACCCGGCGTCATAGACGATCTCGTTCCGGTCGCAGCCGAACCACACCGGCACGCGGAAGTAGTCGCGATAGATCTCGACGCCACTCACGGACATCGGCGGGAAGGAGAATCGGACCTCCCGAAGCGGTACCGCGTCGAAGTCCGGAAAGGTGTCGCGCTGGATCTGCATGACGGCGGTCAGATCTCGTTCGATGACGAATCGCCGGACGAGATCAGGCATGTCGTCGGCCTCGAATGCCAGCACGTACCGGTCGCCGTCATCGATGCGGGCCGTCATGGTCGAGAAGGCGAACGTCAGCATCGCGTAGTACAGACCCCGGTGTACCGTGTCCCGCACGCTCGCCGAGGCTGCCAGCAGATAGCCCAGGTAGCCGTATGCGGTCAGGTGGTATCGGCGGCCCAGTTCCACTCCCAAACCTGGCTGATTCCCGGTCAGTGCGGCCAGATTGCGGATCACCGCGAGCTCCTGACTGGCCTCGACGACGGTGTCGATGTCGGCCAGCGAGTAGGCATCGAGGTGAGAACCCGCCAGCACTGCGCCGGCGGAGATGCCGCGCTGGCCCGCCCACTCGCACATGATCGCCACCGAGACCGCCGTGCGCGGGTGGTCCCAGGGGTCGGTCATGGCCGCTATGACCCGATTGGTCGACTGCAGGACTCCGGACCCGGGGAGTGCGCCCTGATCTGCGGATTCGGCAAGACCCGACGTCATGCTGACCAGTTTTGCCGACCGGAGAAGCCCGGTCAACGGCGCCGCAGACCGCCGAATTGGCCGGAAATGTCGAGTTGTGGCCGGGACAGTCCTGTCGCAGCGCGAGTCGCCGCCCTACGGTTGCGGAGATAGTGATGTACATCTCAGATGGCCCGTATCTGTGTCTGGTGACACGCGAGGAGACGCGCTGGTGAAAGTAAAAGCTGCTGTCGTCGAAGAGATCGGCGCACCGTGGACGATCTGCGAGGTGGACCTCGGAGATCCGGTGGCCGGCGAGGTGCAGGTGCGGTTGACCGCGTCGGGCCTGTGCCATTCCGACGCCCATGTTGTCGCCGGCAGTAGCCCGGTGCCGTTCATGCCCGTGCTCGGCGGACATGAGGGTGCCGGGGTGATCACCAAGGTCGGCCCCGGCGTGACCGGTTTGGCCGAGGGCGATCACGTCGTGCTCGCCTTCATCCCGGCGTGCGGCACCTGTCCGTCATGCGCCACCGGTCTGCAGAACCTCTGCGACGAGGGCGCCGGGCTGTTGACCGGCCAGGCCGTCTCCGACAAGACCTACCGGGTGACCCGTGACGGCCAACCGATAATCCAGATGTGCCTGCTCGGCACCTTCGCGCCGTACGTCACCGTCAGTCAGGCGTCGGTCGTCAAGATCGAAAAAGATGTGCCGCTGGAGGTGGCCGCGCTGCTGGGCTGCGGAGTCTCCACCGGCTGGGGCTCGGCAACCGAGATCGGTGACACCCGTCCGGGCGACACGGTCGTGGTGATGGGCATCGGAGGCGTCGGCATCAACGCGGTGCAGGGCGCACGGTTCGCCGGGGCGCGGTTCGTCGTCGCGATCGACCCGGTCGACTTCAAGCGGAAGAAGGCGCTCGAATTCGGCGCCACCCACACGTTCGCCTCCGTCGAGGACGCCGCGGCCGAGTTGCCCGACCTCACGTGGGGCAAGATGGCCCAGGTCTCCATCATCACGGTCGGCGAGATCAAAGGCGAACACATCCAGCAGGCGCTGAGCCTGACCGGCAAGGGCGGGCAGGTGATCGTCACCGGCATGGGCGATTTCACGCAGTCCACCGTCGACCTCAACCTCTTCGAGCTCACCCTGCTGCAGAAACGGGTCCAAGGCGCGGTGTTCGGCGGCGTCGGCCCCCGCACCCAGATCCCGCGGCTGCTCGACCTCTACCGCTGCGGTGCCCTCAAGCTCGACGAACTCGTCACCGCGCGCTACCGCCTGGAGGACATCAACCAGGGATACCGGGACATGTTCGACGGCAAGAATCTTCGCGGCCTCGTCGTCTACTCCGACGCCGACTACTGAACTGACCAAGGGGCTCCAATGCACATCCAGGAAAGCAACTACATTGACGGCAAATGGGCGGTTTCGAGTGGAACCACCCGCATCCCGGTCGTCAACCCGGCCAACGACGAGGTGATCGCCGAGGTGGTGGCGGGCACCACCGCCGACGTCGACGCCGCGGTCGCTGTGGCCCGGGCCGCCTTCCCGGCGTGGGCCGCGACACCGGTCGGCGAGCGGGCAGACTATCTCACCGCGATCGCCGGCAAGCTGGCCGAGCGGTCCGAGGAGGTGGCCCGCACCATCTCCGCCGAAATGGGTTGTCCCATCTCGATTTCTCGGGCGATTCAGTTGGGGTTGCCGCTCAACAGTTTCACCGAGGCCGCCAACATCGTGCGGGACTACGAGTTCGAAAGTGAGTATCGCGGGTCGACGATCGTGCGCGAGCCGTTCGGCGTGCTCAGCGCGATCACACCCTGGAACTACCCGTTGCACCAGATCGCCCTGAAGGTCGCCTACGGATTGGCCGCGGGCAACACCGTCGTGGTCAAACCCAGCGAAGTGACACCGCTGTGCGCGCTTGCCCTGACGCAGATCATCGACGAGATCGGTCTGCCCCCAGGCGTGTTCAACCTGGTGTTCGGTACCGGCGCGGATGTGGGGGAGGCGATCGCCGGGCATGACGACGTCGACATCGTCAGCTTCACCGGCTCCACGCGGGCCGGCCGCCGGGTACAGGAAGTCGCCGCCCGCACCGTCAAGCGGGTGTCACTGGAACTCGGGGGCAAGAGCCCCAACATCATTCTCGACGACGCCGACTTGGAATCGGTGGTGCCCGCATCGGTCAAGGCCATGATGCTCAACTCCGGACAGACCTGTTCGGCACTGACCCGCATGATCGTCCCGCGCGACAAGCTGGCCGAGGTGGAGGCGCTGGCCAAGGCCGCCGCCGACGCATTGCCGGTGGGCGACCCGACCGACGAGGGAACTGCCCTGGGCCCGTTGTCATCCCGGGCACAGCAGGAACGGGTGTTCGGCCACATCCGCACCGCGATCGCCGAGGGGGCGCGTCTGGTCACCGGCGGTGAAACGGAAGCCGAGGGCCCGGGCGCCTTCGTCCAGCCGACCGTCTTCTCGGATGTCACCGAAGACATGACGATCCACAAGGAAGAGGTCTTCGGCCCGGTTCTGGCCATCGAGGCCTACGACTCGGACGACGAGGCCGTGCGGATCGCCAACGCCACCGATTACGGTCTGGCCGGCGCGGTCTGGTCGTCCTCGCCAGAACGCGCGGAGAATGTCGCGCGCCGAATCAGGGCCGGGCAGGTGCAGATCAACGCGGGTGCCTTCAACGCCAACGCGCCCTTCGGTGGCTACAAGCAATCGGGCAACGGGCGCGAAGCCGGTCGATACGGCCTCGAGGAGTTCCTCGAGATCAAGTCGATCCAGCGGTGACCTGATGGCGTTGGAACCGGTGACCCAGGCGCTGTTGGCGCAACTGGCCGAAACCCGCGATCCGCCAATGCATGAGGGTACGCCGGCGATGGCCCGGATGGCCGGACCCATCTTCGCCGGGATGAGTGGACGCGGACCCGAGGTGGCCGCGGTGCGCAACCTCAAGCTCGAGGGTGAGGACGGCGGGAGGTTCCGGGTCCGCGTCCTGATTCCCGACGGCGAATCCCGTTCGGTGATCGTGTATTTCCACGGCGGCGGCTGGGTGATCGGTGACATCGACCTGCAGTACGACCACCTCGCCCGGCAGCTGGCCAACCTGACCGGCTCCACCGTGGTCCTGGTGAACTACCGCAAGGCGCCCGAACATCGATTCCCGACCGCGCTGCAGGACAGTTGGATCGGGTTGTGCTGGGCCGCAGCGGAATTGACTTCTCCCGAGGTCCCGTTGGTGGTGGCCGGAGACAGCGCCGGCGGCAACATCGCCGCGGTGATGGCGCGGTGGGCCCGGGACCGGCACGGGCCCAGGGTCGATTACCAGGCCCTGATCTATCCGGTGACCGACTGTGACTTCGAGCGGCCGTCGTACGTCGCGCCGGAAAATCAGCTGATGCTCGGCCGCGACACCATGATCTGGTTCTGGGCGCACTACCTGCCCGACCCCGCCGCGCGCACTCACCCGGATGCCTCACCGTTGCGGGCCTCCAGTCTCGCGGGTCTTCCACCGGCGCTCGTCTATGTCGCCGAATACGACCCACTGCGCGACGAGGGCGTCGCCTATGCCGCCGCGTTGGCCGAGGCCGGGGTGAACGTGACACTGGAGGAGGCAGCCGGCCAGATGCACGGGTACTTCCAGATGGCCAACATCCTCCCCGGCTACCAGACGGGCATCAGGTTGGTCGCCGACCATATCGGGGCGTTCGTCGAGGCATCCCGATCCGGCCGAAAGGCGGTGTGAGCGATGGCCGACCGCGACGTGATCATCATCGGCGCCGGATTCGCCGGTCTCTACCAGCTGCACAGACTGCGTCGACTCGGGTTCGACGCGCACATCGTCGAGGCCGGCCCGGAGGTGGGCGGTACCTGGTACTGGAACCGTTACCCCGGGGCCCGCTGCGACATCGAATCGATCGAATACTCCTACTCGTTCGACCCCGACCTGCAGCAGTCGTGGAACTGGACGGAGCGATACGCCGCCCAGCCGGAGCTGTTGGCCTATGCCAGGCATGTCGCCGACCGCTACGACCTCCGGCGGGATATCACCTTCGGGACCCGAGTCGTGGCAATGGCTTTCGACGACGATCACAATGAGTGGACCGTCACGACGGATTCAGGCGACCGGGTCAGCGCGACGTTCGTGATCGCGGCCACCGGGTGCCTGTCCAAGCCGTTGGTCCCGTCCTTGGAGGGGCTGGACGATTTCGCCGGTGACATCCTCTGGACCTGGGACTGGCCGGACGACGCCGACCTCACCGGCAAGCGCGTGGCCGTCGTGGGCACGGGTTCCTCTGGGGTGCAGACGATCACCGCCATCGCCCCGACGGTCGGAGCACTGACGGTCTTCCAACGGACACCCCCGTATGCCGTCCCGGCGCAGAACCGTGTGATTGCCGACGAACTCGCCGAGGTCAAACAGCGCTACCCGCAGTTCCGGGAGATCAGCCGGCTGACGCGGGGTGGCGCGCAGTGCGGTGAGGGTGCCGAACTGCCCCCGTTCTTCGGTGATCTCGGTCCCGATGCGGTGCGCGGCGAGCTCAACCGGCGCTGGGACGACGGTGGATTGTGTTTCCAGCAGTCGTTCTACGATCTGCTGCTCGATCCGGTGGCCAATGAGACTGCCGCCGAGTATGTGCGGGACCGGATCCGGCAGAAGGTCGCAGATCCACAGGTTGCCGAGAAGCTGACGCCGCGGAGTTATCCGATCGCGGCGAAACGGCTGTGCGTGGACACCGGATACTACGAGGTGTTCAACCAGGACAACGTGACGCTGGTCGATCTCAACACCGAGCCGTTGCGCCGGATCACCGAGCGGGGAATCCTCGCCGGTGACACCGAGCACGAGTTCGACGTGATCGTGCTGGCCACCGGATTCGACGCCATGACGGGGGCATTGAATGCGATCGACATCCACGGGCTGCACGGCAGTCTCCGCCAGAAGTGGGCCGACGGGCCACGCACCTACCTCGGCCTGATGTCGGCGGGGTTCCCGAACCTGTTCACCGTCACCGGGCCGCAGAGTCCCTCGGTGCTGTCCAACATGCTCACCTCGATCGAGTACCACGTCGAGTGGATCAGCGCGGCGCTGGTGCACCTCCGTGCGCACGGGTACCGCCGCATGGAGGCCGATCCTGCGGCCGAGGACAACTGGGTCAACATCACCAACGACACCGCCGATCTCACGCTGCTGCCGCAGGCGGCATCGTGGTACATGGGCGCAAACGTGCCGGGTAAACGGCGGGTGTTCTTGCCGTTCGTCGGCGGTGTCGGCATCTACAAGCAGATCTGTGACGGCGTGGCCGTGGCCGGCTACCACGGGTTCGAGATCGCCTGAATCCGCCGCCGGGTGATACTGCTCTGGCAAGACTGCGGCGCGAGAAGAGGCAGATGACCCAGCAGGAGCAGATCGAGGGCGAGCCGGGCCGGACGCCCGGCGTGGAGCCGAACCCGATGAGGCGGGTGGCGTTCGCCAGCTTCGTCGGCACGGCGATCGAGTTCTACGACTTCTACATCTACGGCACGGCCGCCGCGCTGGTGTTCCCGAAGATCTTCTTCCCGGCCCTGAGCCCGACGATGGGCACCATCTCGTCGTTGGCCACCTTCGCGGCGGCGTTCTTCTCCCGCCCGATCGGTGCGGCGGTGTTCGGTCACTTCGGAGATCGCCTGGGCCGCAAGAAAACGTTGATCGCCACCCTGTTGATCATGGGGACCGCGACCTTCGCGGTCGGCCTGGTGCCCAGCGCGGCGTCCATCGGGGTGCTCGCGCCGATCATCCTGCTCAGCTTGAGGCTGTGTCAGGGCTTCGCCGTCGGCGGGGAGTGGGCCGGCTCGGCCCTGCTGTCGGCCGAGTACGCCCCCGGCGACCAGCGCGGCAGATACGGCATGTTCACCCAATTGGGCGCCGGCGCCGGGCTTGCCGTCAGCAACCTGGTGTTCCTCATCGCCAACGTCACCATCGGCGAGAAGAGCCCGATGTTCCTCGACTGGGGCTGGCGGGTGCCCTTCCTGTTCAGCGGGGTGCTGGTGGTCGTGGCGCTCTACGTCCGGCTCAGCATCGACGAGACGCCGGTGTTCGTGGCCGAAAAACAACGCGACGCGGTCCCGCGGGCCCCGTTGGGTGAGCTGGTGCGGACCCAGACCACGCAGGTGCTGCTCGCCGCCGGATGCATGATCGGCATCTTCGCGATGAGCTTTCTCGGTGGCACGTATCTGTTGAGCTATGCCGCGACCCGGATCGGGCATCCGCGCAGCCTCATCCTGACCGTGGGGGTCCTCGCCGGTGTCGCGCTCATGACGTTCACCGCGCTCTCGGCGATGTGGTGTGACCGCTACGGCAGGCGGCGGATCATCCTGATCGGCTTCGCCATCGCCCTGCCGTGGGCGTTCTGTGTGATGCCGATGATCGACACCGGCTCGCCGTGGCTGTTTGCGCTGGCGATCGGCGGCACGTTCGCCATCTTCGGGATCTCCTACGGGCCGATCGCCTCGTTCCTGCCTGAGATCTTTGCCACCCGCTACCGCTACACCGGTGCCGGGTTGGCCTTCAACCTGGCCGGCATTGTCGGCGGTGCGGTGCCGCCGCTGATCGCCGGCGTGCTGGTGAGCGACTTCGGCAGTTGGGCCGTGGGGCTGCTGATGGCGGTCTTCGTGATCGTCAGCATCGTCTCGACATTGCTGCTGCCCGAGACCAAGGGCGCTGCCCTGGACGCCGACGTGACGTGACTGCGGCGAGGCCGGCCGTTGCGGCCTGCTAAGCTACGGGGCAGTTCGACGTCCTTTAACGATCCGTCCCGAGAGGCGGAGAAGGAGGTCAGGGTCACTTCATGGGCTCTTCAGGTACCGACCGGGAATTGTTGTCTGCGGCGGACGTCGGCCGCACCATTTCCCGGATCGCGCATCAGATCATCGAGAAGACCGCGCTGGACGATCCAGCCGAGCGTGAGCGCGTCGTCCTCCTCGGAATCCCTACTCGCGGTGTGACGTTGGCCACCCGGTTGGCCGCCAAGATCGATGAGTTCGCGGGCGTCGAGGTCGCGCACGGAGCGTTGGACATCACGCTGTATCGCGATGACCTCAACTTCAAGCCACCGCGTCCGCTCGAGTCGACCTCGATCCCGGCCGGCGGCATCGACGACGCGGTGGTGATCCTGGTGGACGACGTGCTGTTCTCCGGGCGCTCGGTGCGCTCGGCGCTGGACGCTCTGCGCGACGTCGGTCGGCCCAGGGTGGTGCAGCTCGCAGTGCTCGTCGACCGTGGTCACCGGGAGTTGCCGATCCGTGCCGATTACGTCGGCAAGAACGTGCCGACCTCACGCAGCGAGAGCGTGCATGTGCTGTTGTCCGAGCACGACGATCGTGACGGAGTGGTGATTTCGAAATGACGAACGCTTGCGTGAGGAATCGACAACTATGACGAACGCTTGCGTGAGGAATCGACAACTATGACGACACGTCATCTGCTGTCGGCTGGGGACCTCACCCGCGAGGATGCGACGGCGATCCTCGACGACGCCGACCGCTTCCGAGAGGCGCTGCTGGGCCGTGAGGTCAAGAAGCTGCCGACGCTACGCGGCCGCACCGTCATCACCATGTTCTACGAGAACTCCACCCGGACCCGGGTGTCCTTCGAGGTCGCCGGCAAGTGGATGAGCGCCGACGTGATCAACGTCAGCTCGTCGGGATCCTCTGTGGGCAAAGGGGAATCGCTACGCGACACCGCGCTGACGCTGCGCGCCGCCGGAGCCGACGCGCTGATCATCCGTCATCCGGCCTCGGGGGCGGCCCAGCAGCTCGCCGAGTGGACCGCGGAGGAAAACGGCGGACCATCTGTCATCAACGCCGGCGACGGTACGCATGAGCATCCGACCCAGGCCCTGCTCGATGCGCTGACGATCCGGCAACGCCTGGGCGGTATCGAAGGCCGGCGCGTGGTCATCGTCGGTGACGTCCTGCACAGCCGGGTGGCCCGCTCGAATGTGACGCTGCTGAACACCCTGGGGGCCGAGGTGGTGCTGGTGGCGCCGCCGACCCTGCTGCCCACCGGGGCGAAAGACTGGCCCGTCACGGTGTCTTCTGACCTCGACGCCGAGCTGCCCGCAGCCGATGCGGTCCTGATGCTGCGGGTCCAGGCGGAACGGATGAATGGGGCGTTCTTCCCGTCGGCCCGCGAGTATTCGGTGCGCTACGGGTTGTCGGAGAAGCGGCAGGCCATGCTGCCCGGCAATGCCGTGGTGCTGCACCCGGGCCCGATGGTGCGCGGCATGGAGATCTCCTTCCCGGTGGCCGATTCCTCACAGTCTGCTGTCCTGCAACAGGTTTCAAATGGTGTCCACGTGCGGATGGCGGTGCTGTTCCATCTGCTGGTGGGTGCGGATCGGGAGGCGATCAGCGTATGACCGCGCAACAGGTACTCATTCGCGGGGTCCGTCTCTACGGCGAAGGCGACCAGGTCGACGTCCGGATCGCGGACGGGCAGATCGTGGAAATTGGACCTGGGATCGGTTCCGATGCTCCCGACGGGGCCGAGGTGATCGAGGCCCCCGGTCAGGTGCTGTTGCCTGGGTTCGTCGATCTGCACACCCATCTGCGCGAGCCGGGCCGCGAATATGCCGAGGACATCGAAACCGGTTCGGCTGCAGCGGCCCTGGGCGGTTACACCGCGGTGTTCGCGATGGCCAATACCGACCCGGTTGCCGACTCCGCGGTGATCACCGACCATGTGTGGAACCGCGGCCAGCAGGTCGGTCTGGTCGACGTGCACCCGGTGGGCGCGGTCACGGTCGGCCTCAAAGGTAAGCAGCTCACCGAGATGGGCCTGATGGCAGACGGTGTCGGCCAGGTTCGGATGTTCTCCGACGACGGTGTGTGCGTCGACGATCCGCTGGTGATGCGACGCGCCCTGGAATACGCCACCGGCCTCGGGGTGCTCATCGCCCAGCATGCCGAGGAGCCGCGACTGACCGTGGGCGCGGTGGCCCACGAGGGCCCCAACGCCGCCCGACTGGGGTTGGCCGGCTGGCCCCGCTCGGCCGAGGAGTCGATCGTCGCCCGTGACGCGATCCTGGCCCGCGACGCCGGGGCCCGGGTGCACATCTGCCACGCCTCCACCGCGGGTACCGTGGAGTTGCTGAAATGGGCCAAGGCGCAAGGTGTTTCGATCACCGCCGAAGTAACCCCACACCACCTGCTGCTCGACGACAGTCGACTCGCGAGCTACGACGGGCGCAACCGGGTGAACCCGCCGCTGCGCGAATCCAGTGATGCGCAGGCTCTGCGCCAGGCGTTGGCCGACGGCGTCATCGACTGTGTGGCCACCGATCATGCCCCACACGCGGAGCACGAGAAGTGCTGCGAGTTCTCGGTGGCCCGCCCGGGCATGCTCGGCCTGCAGACCGCGCTGTCGGTGGTGGCCGAGACCATGGTGCGGCCAGGTCTGCTGACCTGGCGCGGGGTCGCGAAGGTGATGAGCGAGGCCCCGGCGGCCATCGTCGGTCTGCCGGATCAGGGCCGGCCGTTGGAGGTGGGGGAGCCGGCCAACCTCACGGTGATCGATCCCGACGCGACCTGGACGGTCGAAGGTGACGAGCTGGCCAGCCGGTCGGACAACACCCCGTTCGAGTCGATGACCCTGCCGGCCACGGTGACCGCCACCCTGCTGCGCGGCCGGATCACGGCGTTGGACGGCAAAGCGGCTCCGGCCGGGCTGGGGCCAACGCCGTGAACACTCCCACGCTGATCGCATCGCTGGTGATGGCGGCCCTGCTGGCCGTCCTGATCGCGTTTCTGATCCGCCAGATGATGCGCGGCTGGCTGCACCGTGCGCAGCGGCAGGCCGAGATGATCGGCCACCTGCCGCCGCTGCCCGACACCGTCGGCGCGGCGATCATCCGGCCCACCAAAGGGATGTACGTCGGCAGCACGGTGGTGCCGCACTGGAATGACAAGGTGGCCGCCGGCGGCCTGGGCTTCCGGGCCAAGGCGGTGCTGACGCGCTATCCCGAGGGAATCATGATGCAGCGCAGCGGTGCTGGGCCGGTGTGGATTCCCGACGAATCGATCGTCGCGATCCGCACCGAGCGGGGGATCGCAGGAAAAGCATTGACGCACGACGGAATTCTGGCCATCAGGTGGCGGCTGCCCTCGGGCACCGAGATCGACACCGGGTTCCGCGCAGACAACCGCGCAGAGTACGACCGCTGGCTGGAGGAAGAGGCATGACGAGCACGAGCAATACGGACAAGCGCAACACCACGGCGGCGGGCCGCCAATCAGGCAAAGCGGTTCTGGTACTTGAGGACGGGCGCGTCTTCACCGGCACGGCATTCGGAGCCGTCGGTGAGACCCTCGGCGAGGCGGTGTTCTCCACCGGCATGTCGGGTTACCAGGAAACGCTCACCGATCCCAGCTATCACGGCCAGATCGTGGTTGCCACCGCACCGCAGATCGGCAACACCGGCTGGAACGGCGAGGACGGCGAAAGCCGCGGGGACAAGATCTGGGTGGCGGGTTACGCGGTGCGCGACCCCTCGCCGCGCGCCTCGAACTGGCGCGCCTCCGGGACGCTCGAGGACGAGTTGAGGCGACAGGGCATCGTCGGCATCGCGGGCATCGACACCCGCGCGGTGGTCCGCCATCTGCGGACCCGCGGGTCGATGAAGGCCGGCGTGTTCTCGGATGAATCGGCCACGGCGTCCATCGACGAGCTGGTGGCCCGGGTGCTGGACCAGCCCTCGATGTTGGGCGCGGATCTGGCCGGTGAGGTCAGCACCGACGCCGGTTATGTCGTGGAACCCGAAGGCCCGCACCGGTTCACCGTCGCCGCGGTCGATCTCGGGATCAAGACCAACACCCCGCGCAACTTCGCCCGCCGCGGCATCCGCAGCCACGTGCTGCCGTCCTCGGTCAGCTTCGACGCCATCGCCGATCTCAAACCCGACGGGGTGTTCTTGTCGAACGGCCCCGGTGACCCGGCCACCGCCGACCACATCGTCGAGGTGACCCGCGAGGTGCTCGGCGCGGGAATCCCGTTGTTCGGCATCTGCTTCGGCAACCAGATCCTCGGCCGTGCGCTGGGCCGGTCGACTTACAAGATGGTCTTCGGTCACCGCGGCATCAACATCCCGGTGATCGACCACGTCACCGGACGGGTGGCGATCACCGCCCAGAACCACGGCTTCGCCCTGGAGGGTGAGGCAGGGGAGACGTTCGACACTCCCTTCGGCGCCGCCGAGGTCAGCCACACCTGCGCCAACGACGGTGTGGTGGAAGGGATTCGGCTGGCCAACGGTCGGGCCTTCTCGGTCCAGTATCACCCCGAGGCCGCCGCCGGGCCGCACGATGCGAACTACCTGTTCGACCAGTTCATCGATCTGATGGCAGGAGAGAAGTAATGCCACGCCGTTCCGACCTCAACCATGTCCTGGTGATCGGGTCCGGGCCGATCGTCATCGGACAGGCCTGCGAATTCGACTATTCGGGCACCCAGGCCTGCCGAGTGCTGCGGTCCGAGGGCATTCAGGTCAGCCTGATCAACTCCAACCCGGCGACGATCATGACCGACCCGGAGTACGCCGACCACACCTACGTCGAGCCCATCACGCCGGAGTTCGTGGAGAAGGTGCTGGCCCAGCATGCCGAGCGGGGCAACAAGATCGACGCCGTGCTGGCCACGCTCGGTGGGCAGACGGCGCTGAACACCGCCGTCGCCCTCCATGACCGCGGCATCCTGGAAAAGTACGGGGTCGAACTGATCGGCGCGGACTTCGAGGCCATCCAGCGCGGTGAGGACCGGCAGAAGTTCAAGGACATCGTCGCCAAGGTGGGCGGTGAATCCGCCCGCAGCCGCGTCTGTTTCACCATGGACGAGGTCCGCGAGACGGTGGCCGACCTGGGCCTGCCGGTCGTGGTGCGCCCCAGCTTCACCATGGGCGGGCTCGGTTCGGGCATGGCCTATTCGGCCGAGGATGTCGAGCGGATGGCCGGTGACGGCCTGGCCGCCTCGCCGTCGGCGAATGTGCTGATCGAGGAATCCATCTACGGGTGGAAGGAATTCGAGCTCGAGCTGATGCGCGACGGCCGCGACAACGTGGTGGTGGTGTGCTCGATCGAGAACTTCGATCCGATGGGTGTGCACACCGGTGACTCGGTGACCGTGGCGCCGGCGATGACGCTGACCGACCGCGAATACCAGACGATGCGCAGCCTGGGCATCGACATCCTGCGCGAGGTCGGTGTGGACACCGGCGGCTGCAACATCCAGTTCGCGGTCAACCCGCGCGACGGACGCCTGATCGTCATCGAGATGAACCCCCGGGTGTCCCGGTCCTCGGCGCTGGCGTCGAAGGCCACGGGCTTCCCGATCGCCAAGATCGCGGCCAAGCTGGCCATCGGCTACACCCTCGACGAGATCCTCAACGACATCACCAAAGAGACCCCGGCCTGCTTCGAGCCCACGCTGGACTACGTGGTGGTCAAGGCACCCCGGTTCGCGTTCGAGAAGTTCCCCGGCGCCGACGCCACCCTGACCACCACGATGAAGTCCGTCGGCGAGGCGATGTCCTTGGGCCGCAACTTCATCGAGGCGCTCGGCAAGGTGATGCGGTCGCTGGAGACCAGCCGGGCCGGGTTCTGGACCGGGCCCGATCCCGACCTGACGGTCGACGAAGTTCTGCAGGGCCTGCGCACCGCGGTGGACGGCCGGCTCTACGACATCGAATACGCGCTGCGCCTGGGTGCCAGTGTCGAGCAGGTGGCCGAGGCCTCCGGCGTCGACCCGTGGTTCATCGAGCAGATCGCCGGGCTGGTCGCGCTGCGGGCCGAACTGCTGGAAGCGCCGGTGCTCGACGAGGAACTGCTGCGGCGGGCCAAGCACAACGGGCTGTCGGATCGTCAGATCGCCGCACTGCGACCGGAGTTGGCCGGCGAGTCGGGTGTGCGTGCGCTGCGTCGCCGGCTGGGAATCCACCCGGTGTACAAGACCGTGGACACCTGCGCAGCCGAGTTCGACGCGAAGACGCCCTACCACTACAGCAGTTACGAACTCGATCCGTCGGCCGAGACCGAGGTCGCCCCGCAGATCGAGAAGCCCAAGGTGCTGATCCTGGGTTCCGGGCCCAACCGCATCGGCCAGGGAATCGAATTCGACTACAGCTGTGTGCATGCCGCGACGACGCTCAGCGCCGTCGGCTTCGAGACCGTGATGGTCAACTGCAACCCCGAGACGGTGTCCACCGACTACGACACCGCCGACCGGCTGTACTTCGAGCCGCTGACCTTCGAGGACGTGCTGGAGGTCTACTACGCCGAAGACACCTCCGGTAAGGGGGACGACGGATCCGGACCCGGTGTCGTCGGCGTCATCGTGCAGCTCGGCGGCCAGACCCCGCTGGGTCTGGCCAAGCGTCTGGAAGAGGCCGGCGTGCCGATCGTGGGCACCGGGCCCGACGCCATCGACCTGGCCGAGGACCGTGGGCTTTTCGGTGAGGTGTTGGTCAACGCCGGCCTGCCGGCCCCGCGGTTCGGCACCGCCACCAGCTTCGAGCAGGCCCGCCGGATCGCGTCGGACATCGGGTACCCGGTGCTGGTCCGTCCCTCTTACGTGCTGGGCGGGCGCGGCATGGAGATCGTCTACGACGAGGCGACCCTGGAGGGCTACATCGCCCGCGCCACCCAGCTGTCCCCGGAACACCCGGTGCTGGTCGACCGGTTCCTCGAAGACGCGATCGAGATCGACGTCGACGCGTTGTGCGACGGCAACGAGGTGTACATCGGCGGGATCATGGAGCACATCGAGGAGGCCGGCATCCACTCCGGCGACTCGGCGTGCGCGCTGCCCCCGGTGACCCTGGGCCGCAGCGACATCGAAGCGGTGCGCCGCGCCACCGAGGCCATCGCCCACGGAATCGGCGTGGTGGGTCTGCTCAACGTCCAGTACGCGCTCAAGGACGACGTGCTCTACGTGCTGGAGGCCAACCCGAGAGCGTCCCGCACGGTGCCCTTTGTCTCCAAGGCCACCGCGGTGCCGCTGGCCAAGGCCTGTTCGCGGGTGATGCTGGGCGCCACCATCGCGGAGCTGCGCGAGGAGGGGCTGTTGAACAAGACCGGGGACGGGGCCACGATTGCCCGCAACGCTCCGGTCGCGGTCAAGGAAGCCGTGCTGCCGTTCCACCGATTCCGCCGCGCCGACGGGGCTCAGATCGACAACCTGCTGGGACCGGAGATGAAGTCGACGGGTGAGGTGATGGGCATCGACCACGACTTCGGTACCGCCTTCGCCAAGAGCCAGACCGCGGCCTACGGGTCGCTGCCGACCTCGGGCACGGTGTTCGTGTCGGTGGCCAACCGCGACAAACGTTCGCTGGTATTCCCGGTCAAGCGACTGGCCGATCTCGGGTTCCGTGTGCTGGCCACCGAGGGAACGGCAGAGATGTTGCGTCGCAACGGTATTCCGTGTGACGAGGTGCGTAAGCACTCAGAACTGCCCGGTGGAGCCCGCGATCTGCCGTCGTCGGTCGACGCCATCAAGGCCGGCGAGGTCGACATGGTGATCAACACGCCGTACGGAAACTCCGGGCCTCGCGTGGACGGTTACGAGATCCGTTCGGCCGCCGTCTCGATGAACATCCCGTGCGTGACGACGGTGCAGGGCGCTTCGGCGGCGGTGCAGGGCATCGAGGCGGCCATCCGCGGTGACATCGGGGTGATGTCGCTGCAGGAGCTGCACAGCGAGCTGGAAACGCGCTGACGATGGATGCTTTCGGGGCACGGTTGGCCGCCGCGGTATCGGAGCGGGGCCCGCTGTGCCCCGGCATCGACCCGCATCCCGAACTGCTGACCGCGTGGGGCCTTTCCGCCGATGCCGACGGGCTGGCCGCGTTCTGCGACATCTGCGTGACGGCGTTTGCCGGGTTTGCGATCGTCAAGCCCCAGGTGGCGTTCTTCGAGGCGTACGGCTCGGCCGGGTTCGCGGTGCTGGAACGCACCATGGTGGGGCTGCGCGAGGCCGGTGTGCTGGTGCTCGCCGATGCCAAGCGCGGTGACATCGGCTCGACCATGGCGGCCTATGCCGCGGCGTGGGCCGGTGATTCGCCGCTGGCGGCTGATGCGGTCACCGCGTCGCCGTATCTGGGTTTCGGGTCGTTGCAGCCCTTGCTGGACACCGCCGCGACCCATGGCCGCGGCGTGTTCGTCCTGGCCGCCACGTCCAATCCGGAGGGGCCGAGCGTCCAGCAGGCGGTGGCCGGGTCGCGCACCGTCGCGCAGTCGATCGTGGACGACGTGGCCGCGGTGAACCGGTCGGCTGGTGGGTCCATCGGTTCGGTCGGTGTGGTGGTCGGGGCGACCGTCACCGAACCTCCGGATCTGAGCGCATTGGGTGGCCCGGTACTGGCTCCAGGGGTCGGCGCCCAGGGCGGGCGTGCCGACGCGCTGGGCGGCCTGGGTGGGGCCCGACTGGTACTTCCCGCGGTGTCACGTGAGGTGCTGCGGAAGGGCCCCGTAGTGGCCGATCTGCGCGCCGCGGCCGAACGCTTGCGCGACGAGGTCGCCTATCTGGCCTGACTGCGCCGAGCGTATGAGCTGAGTTGGCCACGAAAACGGCGGCCTGCCTGGAGTGGCAGACCGCCGTTTTCGTCGTGTCCCTGCGCCTCTCTGCGCCGTTTTCTGCGCCTGGGTTGTGGTCGTTGCCTTGTCGCGACCCTGCGGTAGAAAGCGGTGGCAGTGCTGTTGTCTCTGCGCCGTTTTCCACGCCTGGGTTGTGGTCGTTGCCTCGCCGCGACCCTGCGGTAGAAAGCGGCAACCGGGTCGAGAAGTGCCCGGGCACAATCAGTTTGAGCAGCGAGTCATAGTGGGATCCAAATACCGAACAGCCAGAAGCCCCAGTTGTTGAACTGCTGGTTGAAGAACGGTGTCACCCAGTGGCCGTTGTAGTTGAACGGTTGATGGTCGAACCGGCCTTGATCGATCCCACGCCAACCCATGTTCGGTGGCGGAGGGGGAGGGGTGTCCCACGGGCCACCGCCTGGCCCACCCGGCCCGCCACCGGGTCCACCGGGATGGCCAGGACCGCCGCCGGGACCGCCCCGGCGCCGCTGACCAAGGAATTGATCGAGAAGCGTTACGCCGTCGCGGGTAAG
>NZ_LZJD01000029.1:0-6771 GCF_001666875.1 Mycobacterium sp. E802 | reverse complement strand
CGACCATCTGTTCCCGATGGAAACCGCGCGGGCGGTCGGAGTGGACCCGCGGCAGGTCAACTACATCACCTATGACGGCGGCGGCGACCTGTTGACGGCGTTGCTGGGCAAGAAGATCGCGGCGGGCACCACGGGCCTGGGTGAGTTCGTCGACCAGATCGAGGCGGGCCAAGTCCGGGTGCTGGCGGTGTCGGGCAAAGAGCGGGTCGAGGGCATCGATGCCCCGACGCTGACCGAGGCCGGCATCGACCTGACGTTCACCAACTGGCGCGGAATCCTTGCGCCGCCGGGTATTTCAGCAGAGGCCAAGGCGGCCATGGTGCGTGCCCTGACCGAACTGCACGGCACCCAGCAGTGGCGGGACGCGCTGGTCAAGAACGGCTGGAGTGATGCGTTCAGCACCGGCGACGAGTTCGAACAGTTCCTGCGCGATCAGGACAACCGCGTCTCGACGACGCTGAACGAATTGGGGTTGTTGTGAAGCTCGACAAGGCGCAGTATCTGGTCTGCGTGGTCCTGGTCGCCGTCGGCGGGTTCCTGATCTATGACGCGCTCACCTTGACCGGCGGGTTCGCCAAGGTCGATCCGGTGGGCCCGCGGGCATTTCCGCTGGGCATCGGGATCGTGCTGATCGTGCTCGCGGCGGTGCTTGCGGTGGCGATCGGACGGGGATCGGTTGGTGAGGCCGACGCGGGGGAGGACGTGGACCCGGACATGCCGGGGGACTGGCGCACGGTGGGCCTGCTGGTCGGGCTGTTCGTCTTCGTGATCGTCACGGTCAAACCGCTGGGATGGGCCATCACGGGGGCGTTGCTGTTCGCCGGGGCGGCAACGGTTCTCGGTAACCGGCACTACATCCGCAATCTGGTGATCGGCACGGTGCTGTCGGTCGGCAGCTTCTATGCGTTTTACTCCGGGCTCGGAATCCCGCTGCCCGCAGGCATTCTGGACGGGATTCTGTAGATGGGTAACTTCGACTGGTTGTTGCAGGGGTTCGCCGAGGCGGCCACCCCGATGAACCTGCTGTACGCGGTGATCGGGGTGCTGTTGGGCACCGCGGTAGGCGTGCTTCCGGGCATCGGACCGGCCATGACGGTCGCGTTGCTGCTGCCGGTGACCTACAACGTCAGCCCCAGCGCCGCGTTCATCATGTTCGCCGGGATCTTCTACGGCGGGATGTACGGCGGCTCAACCACTTCGATTCTTCTGAACACCCCAGGGGAGTCGTCGTCGGTGATCACCGCGATCGAGGGCAACAAGATGGCCAAGGCCGGACGGGCCGCGCAGGCGTTGGCCACCGCGGCGATCGGCTCCTTCGTCGCCGGGGCGATCGGCACCGCGCTGCTGGCCGCGTTCGCCCCACCGATTTCCCGGTTCGCGGTCACCTTGGGCGCGCCGTCCTACCTGGCCATCATGCTGTTCGCCCTGGTCGCCGTGACCGCGGTGCTCGGGTCGTCGAAGCTGCGCGGTGCCATCTCGCTGTTTCTGGGCCTGGCGATCGGCGTGGTCGGTATCGACTTCCTCACCGGCCAGCCCCGGGCCACGTTCGGCCTGCCGCAGCTGTCCGACGGCATCGACATCGTGGTGATCGCCGTCGCGATCTTCGCGCTCGGCGAGGCACTCTGGGTGGCCGCGCACCTGCGCCGCCGGCCGGCCGACGTGATCCCGGTGGGCCGGCCGTGGATGAGCCGGCAGGATTTCGCGCGGTCGTGGAAGCCGTGGTTGCGCGGCACCGCCTACGGATTCCCGTTCGGGGCGCTGCCGGCCGGAGGAGCTGAGCTACCGACGTTCTTGTCCTACATCACCGAGAAGCGGCTGTCGAAGCATCCCGAGGAGTTCGGCAAGGGTGCCATCGAAGGGGTGGCCGGACCGGAGGCGGCCAACAACGCGTCGGCCGCGGGCACCCTGGTTCCGATGCTGTCACTCGGTCTGCCGACCAACGCCACCGCCGCGGTGATGCTGACCGCGTTCGTGTCCTACGGGATTCAGCCCGGCCCAACCCTTTTCGAAAAGGAACCGCTGCTGATCTGGACGCTGATCGCCAGCCTGTTCATCGGCAACTTCCTGCTGCTGGTGCTCAACCTGCCGCTGGCGCCGCTGTGGGCCAAGCTGTTGCGCACCCCGCGGCCGTACCTGTACGCCGGCATCCTGTTCTTCGCCACGCTGGGCGCGCTCGCGGTCAACGTGCAGCCACTGGATCTGGCCCTGCTGTTGGTGTTCGGGCTTCTGGGCCTGATGATGCGCCGGTTCGGGTTGCCGATCCTGCCGTTGATCATCGGAGTGATCCTCGGACCACGTATCGAACGGCAACTGCGCCAGAGCCTGCAACTCGGCGGCGGTGACTGGACGAGCCTGTTCACTGAGCCCGTGGCGATCGTCACCTATGTGCTCATGGCGATCCTGCTGCTGATGCCGTTGGTGCTCAAGCTGATGCACCGCAGTGAGGAGACGTTGTTGATCGTCGAGGATGATGCGGATCAGCAGCAGAAGGCGGTCCAACAATGATAGTCATCGGCTACTCCGCGGACGCCTTCGGTGCCGCCGCCATCGAGCACGGCATTGCCGAGGCCAAGCTGCGCGGCACCAGCTTGCTGGTGATCAACTCGACGTCGGGGGAGGCGTATGTCGACGCGCGCTTCGCCCGCTCGGGGCAGATCCACGATGTCGAGGAGCGGCTGCGGGAGAGCGGCGTACCGTTCGAGTTCCGGCAACCGGTAGGGGTCGACGCCGCCACCGAATTGCTCGACGCGATGGATCGCGAGGACGCCGAGCTGTTGGTGATCGGCATCCGCCACCGCAGTCCGGTGGGCAAGCTGTTGCTGGGCAGCGTGTCACAGCAACTCTTGTTGGAGTGCCCCAAACCAGTGCTGGCCGTCAAGCCGGGGTAGCTGACCTGGGCAAATCGTCCTCACCGCGCGGGTACCGCAGCGGTGAGGATCAGTTTTCGCGGCGATAACCTCGCCGGAAAGATCCGACAACACCCTCACCCGACGATGTGGGCATGGAGGCGACCCACCGGACTGCGTGCTCGTACTGCGGTGTGGGTTGCGGCATCGAGGTCAGCACCCGAGTCGACGCCGGCCGGACGGTGATCGCCAGGGTCAGCGGGGACAAGCTCCACCCCACGAATTTCGGTCGGCTGTGCACCAAGGGCGCGATGCATGCCGAGATGATGGCCGCTGACGACGAGCGGCTCACGTCGGCATTGTTGCGGCCCACCCGTGCCGACGAACTGACGCCGACCCCGGTCGACGATGCCGTGGCCGAGGCCGGCCGCCGGCTGCGGGCCATCGTCGACGAGCACGGCCCGGACTCGGTGGCGCTGTATGTGTCCGGGCAGATGTCCTTGGAGGCACAGTATCTGGCCACCAAGCTGGCCAAGGGGTTCCTGCGCACGGTGCATATCGAATCCAACTCGCGGTTGTGCATGGCCAGTGCCGGTACGGGTTTCAAACAGTCGCTCGGCGCCGACGGGCCTCCGGGGTCCTACACCGACTTCGACCGGGCCGACCTGTTTTTCGTCATCGGCGCGAACATGGCCGATTGTCATCCGATCCTGTTCCTGCGCATGGCCGATCGGCTCAAGACCGGCGCCAAGCTGATCGTGGTGGACCCGCGCCGCACGGCGACCGCCGAACGCGCTGATCTGTTCCTGCAGATCAAACCGGGGACCGATCTGGCCCTGCTCAACGGTCTGCTGCACCTGCTGGTGCACAACGGCGACATCGACAGCGAGTTCATCGTCGAGCACACCACCGGCTGGGACGGAATGCCCGAATTCCTGGCCGACTACCCGCCGGAGGTGGTCGCCGGGATCACCGGGATCCCCGAGGCCGACATCCGCACCGCGGCAGCGATGATCGGCGCGGCCGGCGAGTGGATGAGCTGCTGGACGATGGGTCTGAACCAGAGCACGCACGGCACCTGGAACACGAACGCGATCTGTAACCTGCACCTGGCCACCGGCGCCATCTGCCGCCCGGGAAGTGGGCCGATGTCGCTGACCGGCCAGCCCAACGCCATGGGTGGTCGCGAAATGGGGTACATGGGTCCGGGTCTGCCCGGCCAGCGGAGCGTGTTCGCGGCTGAAGACCGCGAGTTCGTCGAGGCCCGGTGGGGTTTGGCGCCCGGCACCATCCGCCCCGAGGCGGGGCCGGGCACGATCGGCATGTTCGAGCAGATGGCGCAGGGCCAGATCAAGGCGTGCTGGATCATCTGCACGAATCCGGTTGCCAGCGTGGCCAACCGTAAGACCGTGATCAACGGCCTGGAAGCGGCCGAGTTGGTGATCGTCCAGGACGCCTACCGTTCCACGGCGACCAATCACTACGCCGACATCCTGCTGCCCGCCGCGTTGTGGGCGGAATCCGAAGGCGTCATGGTGAATTCGGAACGCAACCTCACCCTGTTGTCCCAGTCGGTCGACCCCGTCGGTGAGGCGCGGCCGGACTGGCAAATGATCTGTCAGCTGGCCGCGCACTTGGGTTTTGCCGAGCATTTCGACTACGCCTCGGCAGAAGAGATCTTCGACGAGATCCGCGGGTTCGCCAATCCGGCGACCGGATACGACCTACGCGGCGCGAGCTATGAGAGGCTGCGGCGCACACCGTTGCAGTGGCCGGTCCCGCCGGTCGACGACCCCGGCGCGGACGACGATCGCCACCCCATCCGCTATCTCAACGACGGTGTCAGCCAGGATCTGTTCGTCGACGCCGACGGCCGGCGGCCGCGGCTGGCCTTCGCCACGCCGTCACGGCGCGCGGTGTTCCACGCTCGGCCGCACATGGACGCCGCGGAGATGCCTGATGACGACTATCCGATGGTGCTCAACACCGGTCGGCTGCAACATCAATGGCACACCATGACCAAGACCGGCACGGTGGACAAGCTCAACAAACTCAACCCGGCGCCGTTCGTCGAAATCCACCCGGTCGACGCCATGGAACTCGACATCGTCGACGGACAACCGGTCGAGTTGACGTCGCGGCGCGGCCGCGCGGTGCTGCCCGCGGTGGTGTCGGACCGGGTGCGGCCGGGAAACTGTTTCGCACCGTTTCACTGGAACGACGAACACGGCGAATACCTCACCGTGAACGCGGTGACCAACGACGCCGTCGACCCGGAGTCGTTGCAGCCGGAATTCAAGGTGTGCGCGGTGAGCCTGCGCCCGGCCCGTTCGGTTGACGGCACAGCCGCCCGGCATCCGCTGGCGATCGAAATGGGTGTGGGTGCCGCGCCCAAACCCGCGCTGAGCCTCGACGAAAAGATCTATCTGGCCGGCTTTTTCACCGGGTTGCCGGATGCCCCGGCCGATGTGCCGGTGCTGCCCGACGTCGCGCCGGTGAGCGCCAAGGTGCGGCTCTGGGTGGATGGTCTGCTGGCCGGGCGCTATTCGCGTGTCGGCCGGGTCGAACGCTCGGTACCGGGCGGCCCACTGGTGGTGTGGGCCTCCCAGACCGGGACCGCCGAGGAGTTCGCGGCTGGGCTCGCGGGCCGCATCGACGGCGCCGCCCTGGTCAACATGGATGAGCTCGACCTTGCCGATCTGGCCGCTGCACGTGACATCCTGGTGATCACCAGCACGTTCGGGGACGGGGGCCCGCCGGACAACGGGGCCGACTTCTGGAGCCGGCTGCAGGCTCCGAATGCCCCGGCGCTGCACGGCATTCGGTATGCGGTGCTCGGGATCGGTGACCGGTCTTACGGCAACTTCTGTGGACACGCCAAGGCTCTGGATCACCGGCTGGCCGATCTGGGGGCCACGAAGCTGCTCGACCGCGCCGAGTGTGAGGCCTACGACGACGAGCCGCTGCGGTCGTGGGCCGAGGCGGTCACCCAGGCACTCACCGGTGCGGCGCCCGAACCGGTGGTGATCGGCCGAGGCCGTACCGTCATCCCCACCGAGCCCGACGAATTCACCCGAGCCAAGCCGATTCTGGCGACGGTGACACGTAACGAGGTGCTGACGGCCCCCGGGGCGGCCAAGGAGGTGCGCCAGTTGGGTTTCGACATCTCCGATTACGACGTCGGCTACGCGGTGGGCGACTCACTCGGCGTGTACGCCAGTAACGACCCGGCCGTGGTGGACGCCTGGCTGGCGGCCACCGCGCTGAACCCCGACTCGGTGATCGAGGTCGACGGCGTCGAGCAGTCCCTGCGGGACGCGCTCATTTGCTCCTACGACATCTGCCGGATCACCCCGGACTTGCTGCGGTTCGTCGCCGATTCCTGCACCGACCGGGCCGCGGCCAAGCGGCTGCGCGGTTCCGGTGAACGGCACCGTCGGTGGTTGCACAACCGCAACGGCCTGGACGTGGTCACCGAGTTCGCGGTCCGCGCCGACCCACAACAGTGGCAGGAGGTGCTGGTCCGACTCACCCCGCGCAACTACTCGATCTCGTCGAGTCCGTTGGTCAGTCCACGGGAGATACAGCTGACGGTGTCGGTGGTGCGTTACCGCGGCGCCGGCGGGACGATGCGCAGTGGGGTGTGTTCCACCTTCCTGGCTGACCGGGCTGCGGCCGCACCGGTTTTCCTGCAACGCTCACCGCACTTCCGTCCACCCGAGGGCGCGGGCACCCCGATGATCATGGTCGGCCCCGGCACCGGCATCGCCCCGTTCCGGGGATTCCTGCAGGAGCGGCGGGCACTCGGGCACACCGGCCGCAACTGGTTGTTCTTCGGCGATCAGCATCGCCGTGAGAACTTCTACTATCGCAACGAGCTCGAGGAGATGGCTGGTGACGGGTTCTTGAGCCGGCTGGATCTGGC
>NZ_LZJD01000028.1:0-767 GCF_001666875.1 Mycobacterium sp. E802 | reverse complement strand
GGGCGACGACGAGGTGCGGCGGGCCATGGAGGCACTGCCCGATTTCCAGCGGGTCATCGTGTACTACGCCGACGTCGCGTGCTTCCGGTACAAGGAGATCGCTGAGCTCATGGACATTCCGGTTGGCACTGTGATGTCGAGGTTGCACCGGGCGCGTCGCAATCTGCGTAAGCTGCTCGCCGAAACTGCGGTTGCCAGAGGGTATCTGGCCCGGAGTCAGGACAACGGCACGGCAGCCTGAACCTTACCGGCGTCGCGGCCGATGCCACGGTCCCGGGCCACGTCGGCGAGCAACTCCCGCAGCCGCTTTCGTCCGCGGGCCAGTCGGGACATCACGGTTCCGACGGGTGTGCCCATCAGGGCGGCGATTTCGCGGTAGTGGTAGCCCTCGACGTCGGCGAAGTACACGGTCATCCGGTTGGCCGCAGGGATCGCGTCCAGTGCGTCCGCGATGTCGTCGTCGCGCATCGCTTCGAGCGCTTCCACTTCCGCTGACCGCAAACCCGAAGATGTATGCCGCCCCTCGGCGGACACCTGCCAATCGGTGATGTCTTCACACAGTTGCTCACCCACGGCGCGTTGGCGGGCGCGATAGCTGTTGATCCAGTTGTTGTACATGATCCGAAACAGCCATGCGCGCGCATTCGATCCTGGCTTGAACGTGTGAAAACCGCTGTAGGCCTTGAGCATTGTCTCCTGCACGAGGTCTTCGGCATCCGCGGCGTTGCGCGTGTATCGCCGTGCGGCCCCATAGAGTTGATCCAACA
>NZ_LZJD01000027.1:0-26031 GCF_001666875.1 Mycobacterium sp. E802 | reverse complement strand
CTCTGCTGCATCTGCGGCCGCGGTTGCCCTTAGAGTGCAGGTGTGGTCGCGCAAATCACCGATGGCACCGCCTTCGACCGGCATGGTCGCCCGTTCCGTCGGCGCAGTTTCGTTCCCGGCATCGTGCTGTTCGTCGCACTTGCGCTGGTGACGCTGATCGTCTGGATCATCGCGCTCAACCAACCCACCGATGTCCACGAGGCCGCGGTCTGCAACGACCCACCGCCTGCGGCCGACCCGGCAACTCCGAAACTGGGCGAACAGGTGGCCCGCTCGGCGATGACGGAGGTCACCCCCGCGCCGCTGGCCGAAACCAAGATCAGGGTGCTCAATGCCAGCGGGCAGGGCGGTCAGGCCAGCGAGGTGGCCGGGGCGCTGCGCGATTTGGGCTTCGCCCAACCGGAGGCGGCCAACGATCCGATCTACTCGGCCACCCGGCTGGAATGCCAGGGCCAGATCCGGTTCGGTCCATCCGGCCGCGGCGCCGCCGCGGCGCTGTGGCTGGTGGCCCCTTGCACCGAGTTGTTCCAGGACGAAAGGCCGGACGCCACAGTCGATCTCGCCTTGGGCACCGAGTTCAGCGAACTGGCCAGCAGTGACAACATCAACGCGGTGCTGGCCAGCCTGCGCCCGGACGCCACCGCGCCGTCCGACCCCGAACTGCTGTCAAAGATCCATACCGGCGCCTGCTAGCGCGTCGTGTAGGGCGTCGGCGATACCCGGCGCCGACGCGGCCACCCGCTCGATATCGGAGGAGTTCGGCACCCACACCGTGGCTCCGGCCTCGGCGGCGATCAGCGCCGCCGCGGCCCAGTCCCAGACCTGAACGCCCTCTTCGTAGTAGGCGTCCAACCGGCCCGCGGCCACCATGCACAGATCGAGCGCGCACGAACCGATGCGGCGGATGTCGCGCACCGCGGGCAGGATGTGGGCCAACACGCCGGCCTGCCGGGCGCGTCGGACCGTGTCGTAGGCGAATCCCGTGCCCAACAACGCCATGGACAGGTCCTCGGCGCCGCTGCACCTCAGCGGGATTCGAGCCCCGGACCGAACCACCTCGGCCCCATGGCCGAGCGCTGCCGAATACACCTCACCGGCGGCCACATCGGCCACGGCGCCGGCCACCGACCGTCCGTCGTATTGCACGGCCACCGACACGGCATAGGCGGGGATTCCGTAGACGAAGTTCACCGTGCCGTCGATCGGGTCGATCACCCAACTCAGCCCGTGACGCCCGTCGTGGCGGCCGCCTTCCTCCTCCCCCAGGATCGCCTCCCCTGGGCGTAACACCGCCAGCCGCTCGCGCAACCACCGTTCGGTCTCGGTATCGACGATCGTGACGGGGTCCGTCGGCGTGCTCTTAGATCTGACAGTCCGGACGTCGTCACGTCCCCGCGCCTCGTCGGAGTGCGCCGCGGCACCGAACACCTCGGCACGGCGGCGCAGGACGAACTCGGCGGCTTCGGTGGCCAATTGCTCGGCGACCACCCGCAGGGCCGGAGCATCGAATCTGTTGTCGGTCACCGCTCTATCGCAACATCTTCCGGCCGAAAAGTCGCCTCGGCGTGGATGACGGCACGGGGCGCCGAGCGTTCGATCGCAAGGTGCAACCGCCGCGCCGTTCAGCGATTAGGGTGGGGGCGCTGCCTTGGTTTGTCCCTCCGCCTGTCCGCAAAGGAGCACCCATGACCGCACCCGACACGTCCGCACCAGGTTCAGGGCCCACCGGCGAGTCGGGCCGCCGCGGATTCGGTGTCGACGTCGGCGGCAGCGGAATCAAGGGCGGGATGGTCGACCTCGACACCGGCCAGTTGATCGGCGAGCGGTTCAAGCTCGACACGCCGCAGCCGGCGACCCCTGACGCGGTGGCGAAAACGGTGGCTGCGGTGGTTGCCGAGTTCGGCTGGACCGGACGGGTGGGTGTCACCTACCCGGGCGTCGTCACCGACGGCATCGTGCGCACCGCCGCCAATGTCGACAAGGGCTGGATCGGCGTCAACGCCGCCGAGGTGATCAGCGCAGCACTCGGCGGTCAACCGGTGCGCGTGCTCAACGACGCCGATGCGGCCGGGCTCGCCGAGGAGCACTACGGGGCAGGCAAGGACAACTCCGGTGTCGTGGTCCTGCTGACGTTCGGCACCGGTATCGGCTCGGCGGTGATCCACAACGGTGTGTTGTTGCCCAACACCGAGTTTGGCCATCTGGAGGTAGGCGGCAAGGAGGCCGAACACCGGGCCGCATCCTCGGTCAAGGAACGCAAGGACTGGAGTTACGCGCGCTGGACCGAAGAGGTGAACAAGGTTCTGGTGGCCATCGAGAATGCGATCTGGCCGGACCTGTTCATCGCCGGTGGCGGCATCAGCCGCAAGGCCGACAAATGGCTGCCGCTGTTGAAGATCCGTACCCCGATCGTGCCCGCGGCGTTGCTCAACACTGCGGGCATCGTGGGTGCCGCCATGGCCAGTCAGGAACCCGTAGTAATTCTCGGGCCACAAGCTACCGTGGGGTAACTTTGCCGCTTCGCCGCGATGAGCTGTCGAAATTTGCCGCTCGGCGCGGTGTACACCCACACTGTCGTTACAATGGTCTTCGGCGGCCGCCTACCGAATAGCGGTGAATATCCCAGACGATAAGAACGCCGACATTCGACAGCAGACGCTTTCGGTGGAGTATGCCCATGCCCACTGAAAAATACGCGAGACCGAAAGGGTGTACGTGGCAGCGACAAAGGCAAGCCCGGCGACCGACGAGCCGGTGAAGCGCACCGCTACCAAGACTCCCGCCAAGAAGGCCCCAGCCAAGCGGGCAGCCAAGAGCACCGCAGCCAAGGCCGAGGGCGGCACCGCCACCAAGCCACGCGCGGCAGCCAAGAAGGCTCCGGCCAAGCGGGCCGCCAAGGCCGCGGCCAAGCCGGAAGACGTCAACGACGATCTCGAGACCACCGACGATCTGGAGGCCGAGCCCGGCGAGGATCTCGACGTCGACGACACCGACCTCGAGCTCGACGACGATCTCGACACCGACGACGACGTCGAGGATTCCGACAACGACGAGGACGAAGACGACGCCGAGGACGGCAAGGATGCCAAGGCGGCCACACCGGCCGCCAAGCCCGCCGAGGGAGATGACGAGCATCCCGAGCCATCGGAGAAGGACAAGGCCTCCGGCGACTTCGTCTGGGACGAAGAAGAATCCGAGGCCCTGCGGCAGGCCCGCAAGGACGCCGAGCTCACGGCATCGGCCGACTCGGTCCGCGCCTATCTGAAGCAGATCGGCAAGGTGGCGCTGCTCAACGCCGAAGAAGAGGTCGAGCTCGCCAAGCGCATCGAGGCCGGCCTGTTCGCCACACAGAAGCTCGCCGAGCTGGTGGAAAAGGGCGAGAAGCTGCCCGTGCAGCAGCGCCGCGACATGCAGTGGATCTGCCGCGACGGCGACCGCGCCAAGAACCACCTGCTGGAAGCCAACCTGCGCCTCGTGGTCTCACTGGCCAAGCGCTACACCGGCCGCGGCATGGCGTTCCTGGATCTCATCCAGGAGGGCAACCTCGGTCTGATCCGCGCGGTCGAGAAGTTCGACTACACCAAGGGTTACAAGTTCTCCACCTACGCCACGTGGTGGATCCGCCAGGCCATCACCCGTGCCATGGCCGACCAGGCCCGCACCATCCGTATCCCGGTGCACATGGTCGAGGTGATCAACAAGCTCGGCCGCATCCAGCGTGAGCTGCTGCAGGACCTGGGCCGCGAGCCCACGCCCGAAGAGCTGGCCAAAGAAATGGACATCACGCCGGAGAAGGTGCTGGAGATCCAGCAGTACGCGCGTGAACCCATCTCGCTGGACCAAACCATCGGCGACGAGGGTGACAGCCAGCTCGGTGACTTCATCGAGGACTCCGAGGCCGTGGTGGCCGTCGACGCGGTGTCCTTCACCCTGCTGCAGGATCAGCTGCAGTCCGTGCTGGAGACGCTGTCGGAGCGCGAGGCCGGCGTGGTGCGGCTGCGGTTCGGCCTGACCGACGGCCAGCCGCGCACCCTCGACGAGATCGGTCAGGTCTACGGCGTCACGCGTGAGCGCATCCGCCAGATCGAGTCGAAGACCATGAGCAAGCTGCGCCACCCCAGCCGCTCCCAGGTGCTGCGCGACTACCTGGACTGAGTCCCCGACAGCCAGAGAAGATCGGCCGCCCCGACGGGGCAGCCGCCTTGGGAGCTACGGCGACGGCGGGTCGCCGGTCAGCGGCGCGAATCGCCCGTCGGCATCGGGCGCATAGCGCGTGGTGGTCATCACAGCGGCCACCGGCAGCGGGCCGTACAGGTGCGGGAACACCATGGCCTCGGGGTCCGTTGGCACTCCGGGCTCCCAGCGCACCGGATCCGCCAACTTGGCCTGGTCGATGTGCAGCAGCACCAGGTCGCGGCGCCCGAAGTAGAGCCGGTTGGCGGGCAGATGCACCTGTTCGGGGGCCGACAGGTGAATGAAGCCCTGCGTGGTCAAGGAGTCCGGCCGGTACTCACTGTCACCCTGGGCCCGCCGCCAATCATCGGCGCCGCACAAGTGAACCAGGACACGCGGCAATCGATGCATATCCTCAGCCTGCCCGGTCAGCAACGCGCCGGCCAAGTGAGACACGACACACCGGTGTACCCCTGGGGAACAACACCGGAAGCCAAAACGTCTGACAGAGTAGACATACGCAGTCTCGGCGCCTTTGCCGGGACGCGCAGAGCAGAAGACGGAGGAGCCATGAACGCAACTCTGACAAGTCCGGAGCTAACCAGAGCCGATCGCTGCGATCGTTGCGGCGCTGCCGCACGGGTGCGCGCGAAGCTGCCCTCAGGAGCCGAGTTGCTCTTCTGCCAGCACCACGCGAACGAACACGAAGCCAAGCTGGTCGAGTTGGCCGCGGTGCTGGAGACCAGCGCCGCAGACGCCTGACGGCCATCAGCTGCCATCTCCGACACCACCCGCCTGGGCAGGAGCACGTTTCGTCAGTAATGCTTGACTGGTCATGACTGGCCAGCCGCTACCAGTACCACCATCACGCCACCACATCTGGCATCTCACTCGACGTACGTTGTCGAAGAGCTGGGACGATTCCATCTTTTCGGAGTCGGCACAGGCGGCGTTCTGGTGCGCGTTGTCCCTGCCTCCCCTCCTGCTGGGGATGCTGGGCAGTCTGGCGTACATCGCGCCGCTGTTCGGGCCGGATACGTTGCCGACGATCCAGGATCAGCTGATCAACGCGGCGAACAGCTTCTTCTCCCCCAACGTCGTCAACGAGATCATCGAGCCGACGATCCGCGACATCGTCAAGGGTGCCCGCGGCGAGGTGGTGTCGATCGGCTTCGTGATCTCGCTGTGGGCCGGGTCGTCGGCGGTGTCGGCATTCGTGGATTCCATCGTGGAGGCCCACGGTCAGACGCCGCTGCGCCATCCGGTGCGGCAGCGGTTCTACGCGCTCGGCCTGTACGTGATCATGCTGCTGTTCGCGATCGCGGCGGCACCGGTGGTGGCGCTGGGGCCCCGGGCGATCTCCGAGCACATCCCCGACACCCTCGACAACGTGCTCCGCTACGGCTACTTCCCGGCGTTGTTCCTCGCGATCTTCGTCGGCGTGACGGTCCTGTACCGCGTGTCATTGCCCGACCCGCTTCCGACGCACCGCCTGGTCCTGGGCGCGGTGCTGGCCACCGTGGTCTTCCTTGTGGCCACATTCGGCCTGCGGATCTACCTGACCTGGATCACGAGTACCGGCTACACGTACGGGGCGCTGGCCACGCCGATCGCATTCCTGTTGTTCGCATTCTTCCTGGGGTTCGCCATCATGCTGGGCGCCGAACTCAACGCCGCGATACAGGAAGAATGGCCCGCCGCGGATACGCATGCCAGGCGCTTGCGGGAGTGGCTGGAGGTCAGGGCGCTCAACGGCGGCGCTCAGGCACCGGTCGGAACACCGGGGCCCGAGCGCACTGACCCGCCTACTTCTTGAGGGATTCGTAGATCTTCTTGCAATCCGGGCACACCGGCGAGCCGGGCTTGGCCGCCTTCGTCACCGGAAAGACCTCGCCGCACAGCGCGACCACGTGTGTACCCATGACGGCACTTTCGGCGATCTTGTCCTTCTTGACGTAATGGAAGAACTTCGGGCTGTCGTCGTCGGTCCCGTCGTCGACGCGTTCGTCGGTGTCCGGGCGCTCGATGGTTTGGGTCTGCATGTCCTTATTCTGCCTGGCTGGGACGCGCACCGAAATCCACCTGTCGCCACTCGGGCGAGGTGTGGAACAGTAGAGGTATGAAACAAAGCCACGAGCTGAGTTTCGACGACGATTTCGGCGACGATTTCGGCGAGGAAGCCCGCCCGATCCTCATCACCCAGGCCGCACCTGCCTACGAAGTGCAGCACCGTCAGCGCGTGCGCAAGTACCTGACATTGATGGCCTTCCGCATCCCGGCACTCATCCTGGCCGCGGTCGCCTACAACATCTGGCAGAACGGACTGATCTCTCTGGGGATCATCCTTGTCTCGATTCCGTTGCCGTGGATGGCAGTACTGATCGCCAACGATCGACCGCCGCGCCGCGCCGAAGAGCCACGCCGCTACGCCGGCCACGGGAACCGGATTCCGCTGTTTCCCACTGCCCAGCGGCCGGCCCTCCAGAGCGACGGATATGTGGCGCCGCAACCGGACCGGGATCGATCCGACGACGATGATCCCAGCTGAGCGGCTTCTTTAGCTATTCTCAGGACATTCTCAGGTCGGTCCGGAAAAACTGCAGCTCAACGGGCATGAAACCGGCCATCGGCGGGAACTCTCAAGGGGCCTACGACGTTGTAGGTCATGACAGTTCGAGCCGATCAGGAGGCCGTCATGGCAAATGCCACCACAAGCCGCGTCGACAGTGATCTGGACGCCCAGAGCCCTGCCGCCGACCTCGTGCGCGTGTATCTGAACGGCATCGGTAAAACGGCGTTGCTCAATGCCGCCGATGAAGTTGAGCTGGCCAAGCGGATCGAAGCGGGCTTGTACGCCCAGCACGTGCTGGCCACGAAAAAGCGCCTCGGTGAGAACCGCAAGCGTGACTTGGCCACTGTGGTCCGCGATGGTGAGGCTGCCCGTCGACACCTGCTGGAGGCCAACCTGCGTCTGGTGGTCTCTCTGGCCAAGCGCTACACCGGCCGCGGCATGCCGCTGCTGGACCTGATCCAGGAGGGGAACCTGGGTCTGATCCGTGCGATGGAGAAGTTCGACTACACCAAGGGCTTCAAGTTCTCCACGTACGCCACCTGGTGGATCCGGCAGGCGATCACCCGCGGGATGGCCGATCAGAGCCGCACCATCCGGCTCCCCGTCCACCTCGTCGAGCAGGTCAACAAACTGGCCCGGATCAAGCGCGAGATGCACCAGAACCTCGGTCGCGAGGCCACCGACGAGGAACTGGCCGAGGAGTCCGGCATCCCGGTCGAGAAGATCAACGACCTGCTGGAGCACAGCCGCGACCCGGTGAGCCTGGACATGCCGGTGGGTACCGACGAGGAAGCCCCGCTCGGCGACTTCATCGAGGACTCCGAGGCGATGTCGGCCGAGAACGCCGTCATCTCCGAGCTTCTGCACACCGACATCCGCCACGTGCTGGCCACCCTTGATGAGCGTGAACAGCAGGTCATCCGGTTGCGGTTCGGTCTCGACGACGGCCAGCCCCGCACACTCGACCAGATCGGCAAGCTGTTCGGCCTGTCGCGTGAACGCGTCCGTCAGATCGAGCGCGAGGTGATGGCCAAGCTGCGCAACGGCGAGCGCGCGGATCGGCTCCGCTCCTACGCCAGCTAGTCCCCCCATGGCATGCCCCGCCGGTTTCCGGCGGGGCATGTCGTTTTTGCGGGCGTGTCCTGGTGTTTCCCCGACCGGGATGGATGGCCCGACGCCCCGGTGATGCACCGCAGATCGACCGCCGAGAACGGTAGACTGTCGGTTGACGTTTGGGCTGGGAAGGCGCGCATGAACGATCTGGTCGACACCACAGAGATGTACCTGCGGACTATCTACGACCTCGAGGAAGAGGGCGTGGTGCCGCTGCGTGCGCGTATTGCCGAGCGCCTCGATCAAAGCGGACCGACGGTCAGTCAGACGGTGTCGCGGATGGAACGCGATGGCCTGCTGCACGTCGCGGGCGACCGCCACTTGGAGCTGACCGAGAAGGGCCGTGCCCTCGCTGTGGCCGTGATGCGTAAGCACCGGCTCGCCGAACGACTGTTGGTCGACGTGATCGGATTGCCGTGGGAGGACGTGCACGCTGAGGCCTGCCGCTGGGAACACGTGATGAGTGAGGATGTCGAGCGCCGGCTGGTCCAGGTGCTCGACAACCCGACCACCTCACCGTTCGGCAACCCCATCCCCGGCCTCGCCGACCTGGGTGTCGGCACGATCGGTATCGACGATGTCAGCCTCGTGCGGCTCACCGAGCTTCCGGTCGGTTTGCCGGTGGCCGTGGTGGTGCGCCAGCTCACCGAACACGTGCAGGGCGACACCGAGCTCATCGGCCGGCTCAAGGATGCCGGTGTGGTGCCCAATGCCCGGGTCACCGTGGAGGCCACCGACCACGGCGGTGTGATGATCGTGATTCCCGGGCACCAGCAGGTGGAACTGCCCCATCACATGGCGCACGCGGTCCGCGTCGAAAAGGTCTGACACCTCAACCTCAACCGGCCCGCCGGCCCCACGTTCGGCGTGGTGGCAACTGCACGCCGAGTTGCTCGGCCATCCGATACCCGGTGATCGCCAACTCCCGGATGCGTTCGGGTCGCATTCCCGATTGCAGTGCGGTGTCGAGCATTCCGGCCATCCGATGGGTCGGTCTGGCCTGTAGGGCAGCATCCAGCGATACCCCGGCCAGTGGGCCGTCGCCGCGCGCGTACGCCGAAAATGCCAGGAGAACAAGCGCTTCCACACGCCACGGTTCCGGCAGATTGCGGGCCAGCATGCCCCACAGGGCTTCGGCCTGCTCCGCGCACTCTCCGACCGCCAACGCGTAGAGCGTGTCGCGGACCCTGGGATCGGCCAGCCCGAGTGCCAATCGCGCCACCTCGGCATGAGCGGGCACCTGCCCGCCGGCCACCTGCAGGGCCGCGGCCATCACGGCCTCGACGTCGCCGCGCACATCGGCATCGGGACGGGCCTCCGGACACCCGGGCCGTTGCGTCGCGAACGCCAACGAACGCCGCATCGACGCCGCAGCGACCGGATCGGGCTCGATCACCTGCAGCAGTTCGTCGCGGCTGGCGTAGAGCCGCCGACCGTCCAGCACCGCGGCGGCCGCCAGCGGGGAGGCATCCGGATCATCGACATATCCCGCCTCGCCACAGCCGTCGGCGCAGCGCCAGCGGCCACCCGCGGCCACTCGGTCCACGACATGCGCGGCATAGAGTTCGATGCCGACCGCTGCGAGGTCCCGGTCCAACATCAGTGCCTGATCGCGGTAGCGGTCATCACAGGTCTGACAGTCCGCACTGTGCTCACATCCCGCGTCCACGATGACCGCGATCACCGCGTCCGCGCCTGCCGCGTCCGCCAGTTCGACCAGATGCTCGATGCTTTCGGCCATGTCGGTCATGTCAGTGCTCAGGTCGGCGCGCATGACGCAACCCAATTCACCGCGGCTGACGGTGACGACGACGAGGCTCTGCTGTGGCACGAAGCCGAGAACTGCCGGTAAAGCGGCGATCAGCGCACCCGGCCGGTTGAGGTGGTAGTCGAATTGCGGGGCGGACGATGGTGTTGTCATGGACCGACCGTGTCAACCGGCACCGTCACCACCGCGACTCCGCGGGCGCCTCGGCCGGTGGCTGGGGATGAATCCTGCGCTGGGGATAAGCCGCGCGCGCTTCCGGTCTAGCAGTCCGAATCGAAGGCGGCCGGCGCGGAATCGCCGTCGCCGCCGGCCTCGGCCCGGGCCAGCAGAGCTGCGATCCGCCCGTCGAATCGCGGTGAATAAGAAACGTCGTCGTCGCAGCCGCCGCCGTCGAGCCCGCCGACCAATCCCGTCACCGTCGACCCGGAAACCCACGGTGCACCGCTGAATCCGTCGGTGAGGCCGGCGCAGGCCAAAGCCGGAAACCCCTGCGGCGACCACTCAGTCGCGCCGCGACAGGCCAGTGGACTGCCGCCTTCACCCATGGGGTAACCGGTCACCGTGACCGCGGTGCCCGCCGCCGGCGCCGAACCCAGCGTCAGTCCGCCGCCGGCGTCGGCCAGCAGGCTGGAGCCGGAACCGCCGGTCACCCGCACGATGGCGTAGTCGGCCTGGGGGTCCTGTCCGTCGGTCCAACGTGGATCCAGATAGACGGTGCTGACGTGCCACGTGTCCCCGCCGCCCTCGCCGTAACCGGGCACGAACGTCGTGTCGGCGCCGTCGAGGAGGCAGTGTGCCGCGGTAAGGATGAGATCGCCGGTGGTGCTGTCCAGCACCGAGGCGCTGCAGGTGTGCATCGTGGTGTCGCCGAGGAACAGCGCGCCCACCCGTCGATCCGGCGTCACCGTCTCGGCCCCGGCGTGTGACAACGGGTCCGCCGCCGCCGGTGGATGACTCGGCGCAGCCATGGGGCCGGTGGACCCGGCCCCCACCGTTCTGCTGCCCGACACGGCGCACGCCGAGACCCCGGCGGCCAGCACAGCCGCGCCGACTGTGAGCTTTGCCATCCAGGTCACGCGCATCACCGCAATCTTGCCTGATTGTGGGCAGGCCCGTCGGAATGCCGCACACCGCCCGGCGCGTTCGAACGCACAGGCGGGGCGGATCAAACCCGCAAGGTGGGTATGCGAGACACTGGATGGCACGGTGGTAGCCCGCCACAGCGTGTTACCGCAACGAGGAGACGAAGCGAGATGACCGACAGCAGCGACACCCCCGAACAGCACTACCAGCCCGATCAGAGCGGCATGTACGAGCTTGAGTTCCCGGCGCCGCAGCTGTCGTCTTCCGACGGCCGCGGGCCGGTACTCATCCACGCCCTGGAGGGATTCTCCGACGCCGGGCACGCGATCCGGCTCGCCGCCGAACACCTCAAGGAAACCCTCGACACCGAACTCGTGGCGTCTTTTGCCATCGACGAGTTGCTCGACTACCGGTCGCGCCGGCCGCTGATGACCTTCAAGACCGACCATTTCACCAACTACGACGAACCCGAGCTCAATCTGTACGCGCTCCACGACGGGGTGGGCACGCCGTTTCTGTTGCTGGCCGGCCTGGAGCCGGACCTGCGCTGGGAGCGCTTCATCACCGCCGTCCGGCTGCTCGCCGAGCAACTGGGAGTGCGGCAGGTGATCGGTCTGGGCACGATTCCGATGGCGGTGCCGCACACGCGTCCGGTCATGCTGACCGCACATGCCAACAACAAGGAGCTGATCACCGACCACACCCCGTGGGTCGGTGAAATCCAGGTCCCGGCAAGCGTTTCCAATCTGCTCGAGTATCGGATGGCTCAGCACGGCCACGAGGTGGTGGGCTACACCGTGCACGTGCCGCACTACCTGGCGCAGACCGCCTATCCGCCGGCTGCCGAGGCGCTGCTCGCCGAAGTCGCGCGCACCGGTTCGCTACAACTGCCGCTGGAGAAACTGTCCGAGGCCGGCGCCGAGGTGTACAGCAAGATCAACGAGCAGGTGGAGGCCAGCGACGAAGTCGCTCAAGTGGTGACGGGGTTGGAGCGCCAGTACGATGCCTTCGTTGCCGCACAGGAGAATCGGTCTCTGCTGGCGCGTGACGAGGAACTGCCCAGCGGCGACGAGCTCGGAGCGGAGTTCGAACGCTTCCTTGCCCAGCAGGCCGGGGACAAGGACAAAGAGGACAAATACAAGGACGGACGAGACGGCTTCGGCGAGGGATTCCCGAACGGCGACACCCACTCCTAGGAGTCCGATCGCGGCCCGAGAGCAAGGTTGACCAGTATGACCGAGCGCAAACCGAATCTGCGTCCCGTTCGCGAGCTCACCCCGACTCTCGAATACCGCACGATCCACGGGTACCGGCGAGCGTTCCGGGTGGCCGGCTCCGGGCCGGCGATCCTGTTGATCCACGGCATCGGTGACAACTCCACCACGTGGCATTCGGTGCAGTCGACGTTGGCGCAGCGATTCACCGTGATCGCACCAGACCTGCTCGGCCACGGCGCCTCGGACAAACCCCGTGCGGACTATTCGGTGGCCGCCTATGCCAACGGCATGCGTGATCTGCTCAGCGTGCTCGACATCGACCGGGTGACCGTCGTCGGCCACTCACTGGGCGGTGGTGTCGCCATGCAGTTCGCCTATCAGTTCCCGCAGTTGGTGGACCGGCTCATCCTGGTGGGTTCCGGCGGGGTGACCAAGGACGTGAATGTGGCCTTGCGGGTTGCCTCGCTGCCGATGGGCAGTGAAGCCCTGGCCCTGCTGCGCCTGCCGCTGGTGCTGCCGGCCCTGCAATTGGTGGGCCGCGCCGCGGGATCGGTGCTGGGCTCCACCGGTCTGGGCCGCGACATCCCCGACATGCTGCGCATCCTGGCCGACCTGCCGGAGCCGACGGCCTCCTCGGCCTTCGCGCGGACGCTTCGCGCCGTGGTGGATTGGCGGGGCCAGGTGGTCACGATGCTCGACCGCTGTTACCTGACCGAATCGGTTCCGGTCCAGTTGATCTGGGGTGAGTGCGATTCGGTCATCCCGGTCAGCCATGCCGAGATGGCGCACGCCGCAATGCCCGGTTCTCAGTTGGAGGTCTTCAGTGGCTCCGGACATTTTCCGTTCCACGACGACCCCGACCGCTTCGTCGAAGTGGTCGAACGCTTCATCGATTCCACCGAACCCTCGGTCTACGACCAGGATCGGCTACGCCACCTGCTGCGCAGCGGGCTGAGTGAATCGGCGATCAGCGGGCCGTTCGACACTCAGGTCGCGGTACTCGACGCGATGGGCGCCGACGAGCGCAGTGCGACGTGAGACGGTTGCTTGGCGCCCTGACGGCCCGCCGGTGACGCCGCCCTGGTTCCTCCGGAGGATCGGCACGGCCACGTAGCATCGGGTCCATGGCCATCGACGTCACCGTGTTGCGCGTGTTCACCGACTCCGAAGGCAAGTACGGCAATCCGCTCGGCGTGATCGACAACAGCACGGTTGCGCCCACCGACCGTCAGCGTATCGCCGCCGAATTGGGTTACAGCGAAACCATATTCGTCGAACTGCCCCAACCTGGCGTGAACACCGCCCAAGCCCACATCTTCACGCCGGTCGCCGAGATGCCGTTCGCCGGTCACCCGACCGTGGGCGCCTCCTGGTGGCTGCGCGAACTCGGGCGGCCCGTCAACACCCTGCAGGTGCCCGCCGGAATCGTTCAGGTCGCGTACGACGGGGAGCTGGCCGCGGTCAGTGCGCGTTCGGAGTGGGCACCGGAATTCGCCATCCACGACCTGACCTCCACCGACGAGTTGTTCGCCGCCGAGCCCGGCGATTACGCCGATGACGTCGAGAACTATCTGTGGACCTGGCTGGATCGGGACGGAGGAGTACTGCGGTCACGGATGTTCGCCGCGCACCTCGGTATTGCCGAAGACGAGGCCACCGGTTCGGCGGCGGTCCGCATGACCGACTACCTCAGCCGTGACCTGACGATCGTCCAGGGAAAGGGTTCGGTGATCGAGACGCGGTGGCACCCGGAGGGCTGGGTGCGCGTGGCCGGCCGGGTCGTCAACGACGGCACCACGCGGCTGGGCTGATGCCGGCCGCGTTACGCCTCGGCGCGGTGGGCCCGCAGGGCCTCGATCTCACGTTCGAAGTCTTCGGCTGAGGAAAACGACCGGTACACCGACGCGAACCGCAAATAGGCGACCTCGTCGAGTTCACGCAACGGCCCCAGGATCGCCAAGCCGACTTCATGGCTGGGAATCTCAGGTGTGCCGAGACCGCGGACAGCATCTTCGACCTTCTGCGCCAACACGTTGAGTGCGTCGTCGTCGACCTGACGGCCCTGGCAGGACCGGCGTACACCGCGGATGACCTTCTCACGGCTGAACGGCTCGGTCACGCCACTGCGCTTGACCACCGCCAGCACCGCCGTCTCGACGGTGGTGAATCGACGGCCGCACTCCGGGCAGGACCGCCGCCGCCGGATCGCCTGGCCCTCGTCCGTCTCGCGGGAATCGACCACGCGCGAGTCAGGATGACGACAGAACGGACAATGCATTACCGCTCCTTCGTCATGCCGCCGGACAATTAGTTCGAGCGCCCTTGAGCGTACCCGCGCCGCCCTCGGCAGGTTCACCGCCGGGTCCAGTGGTGTGTAGGAGATCACGCCGGGGCAGGCCAGTGTGGCTGCCTGCCAGGATGTTTCAGCGGACATCGCACTGCTCAACCAACCGGGGCGAGCAGGGTCTGCCCGGCGTCGAGCGCCGACGATTCGAGTTGGTTCAGATCGCGGATCTGCTCGACCACGCGCGAGACCGGAGCGTCCGGGGCGACGCGCCGGGCCACCTGCTGCAGCGTCTCGCCGGTTTTGACCTGGACCACCGCGAGTTCGGCCGGCTCCGGCGCCTCGGTGCCCATCACACCGCCGAATTGCGCCACCAGCCCCAGCCAGACCGTGATACCGGCGGCAACCAGCGCCAACAACACGGTGGTGACCGGCGTGATCGGACGGCTGCGGTGCGAGGCCCGCGACATGAGAACGCCGGTTCCCCGGTAACGGACCGCGCCGCCGGCCGGCCGGGTCGGTGCCTGCCGCTGGACCCGGCGCAGCGGCCGAGGCTCCGCGGCACCGAACTGGGCGCGACCCCGAGACGGTTGCGCCTGGGACGCGCCCCGGGCCACACGGACAGCGCGGGAACGGCTTTCGGCGGGGATATCGATGATCGCCATCTGACTGCCTTTCGGTGGGACGTTCGCTCTTGTGTTCGAATATAGTCGCTCACATGTTCGATGGATAGAACGTGTGATCGAACTGTTGCGAAACGATAGGACGGACCACCGACAAGTTTCGGCGGCGAGGCTCCGTAGACGACACGCGTCGAACACATGTTTGATTAATGTTCAAACAAGGACTACATTCGCCCTCATGAGCGACGACCTGAGCAGGGACGGCAGCACCGACACCCCGGCGGGATCCGAGGGGGCGAGTCCACGCCGCGCCGCTGACAGCGGCCTCACCGAACGGCAACGGACCATCCTCGACGTCATCCGCGCATCGGTGACCAGTCGGGGCTATCCGCCCAGCATCCGCGAGATCGGAGATGCGGTAGGGCTCACCTCGACATCCTCGGTCGCCCATCAATTGCGCACCCTGGAACGCAAGGGCTACCTGCGCCGCGACCCGAACCGTCCGCGTGCGGTCGACGTCCGCGCCGCCGACGATCCGGCGGCCACCCCGCTCGTCTCCACGGATGTGGCCGGCACGGATGCGCTACCCGAACCGACCTTTGTCCCGGTGCTCGGGCGCATCGCCGCGGGCGGCCCCATCCTGGCCGAGCAGGCGGTCGAAGACGTCTTCCCGCTCCCCCGCGAACTCGTCGGCGAGGGCTCGCTGTTCCTGCTGAAGGTCGTCGGCGACTCGATGGTGGACGCGGCCATCTGCGACGGCGACTGGGTGGTCGTGCGCCAGCAGAGTGTGGCCGACAACGGTGACATCGTAGCCGCGATGATCGACGGTGAAGCCACCGTCAAGACGTTCAAGCGGACTCGTGGTCAGGTGTGGCTCATGCCGCACAATCCGGCGTACGACCCGATCCCGGGTAACGACGCGGCCGTGCTCGGCAAGGTCGTCACCGTGATCCGCAAGATCTGAGCTCAGTCCGCTCGCACGAATCCGTTCGTGCGAGCGAACTCCTCACTGGCGAACCAGATCTCGGCCACCGCGTCGTCGTACTCACTGCTGTCGGGTGACCAGTACTGGCCAGACTTGGTATCCGCCTTGATCGGGTAGCCCTCGGGTGCCCGGTTGGGGTCGTCCAACGGTAGGTGGATCGCCGTGACGGCCGGTACCTCGTCGAGTTCGATGGCGGCATGACGCCCACTGTGGGCCTCGCCACTGTAGGCCTCGGCATGGGTGATCACCCGGGTCGGCGCGGTATCCACATTGTCTTGATCGCCGGACAGCCCGAGATCCGCGGGAACCGCGAGACCTACCGGTGCACGCAGACCGTCGATCGGGCCGGCGAATGCACCGGTGTCCACCAGATCCTCGTCGTCGAGTTCGGCCTCGACATCGTCCTCGGCGTCACCTTCGGCGACCTCCTCGAACTCGGCGTCGATGGGCGCGTTCTCGTCGTCGAGGTCCTCGCCGTGGAAGTCCTCGTCATCGAAATCGTCGTCGTCGAAATCCCCGTCCTCGAAGTCGTCGTCGAAATCGTCGACGTCGCGGTAGTCGTCAAAGCCCGGCTCCGGGCCGGCCAGTTGCGAGGAATCCTCCGGCGGTTCCTCCTCGTCATCCGGGGGGCCGTATCCCGACGACGACTCCGGTGCAGCCCATTGGCTCACCGGCATCTGGCTGACCGGCATCGCGATATCGGTCGGACCATCGTAGGGAGACGCCGCGGTACTAGCCGATTCATCGACCGGCCCGGTGAATCTCGCCGTCGCAGCCTCACCCCCATAGGCGTCGCTGCGATCGTCGCGGTAGTCATCGTCGTCGTATCCACGCGAGTCATAGCGCCGGGCGCCGTAACGGTCCTCGTCGTACGGCCCCTCGCCGTGGCCGTCGTACTCGTCCTCGAACGGATCGTGGTCGAATTCGTCGTCGCCACCGGCCCGTCGCCGATGCCACAGCGCCGCCCCGACAATCAGCGCGGCCAGCAGCAGAACCGGAACCACGGCGATCAGCCACCACCAGCTCCAATGCCAGCTGAACGGCTTGTCCGAATCCGCGGCCGCCGCCGGCGGAGCCCCGGCCGGCTGTTCGAGGCCGGGCACCTGCAGCCCGCTCAATTCGGCGGCAAGATTCGAGGGTTCGGTGGTGAACTTGTTGGTGGCGCGATCCCAGGAGATGGCTCCGCCGCTGAATCGCTGGGTGACGACGGTGCCGTCCTCGGTTTGGTCGGCCATCGGGGCACCGAGCTCGCCCGTGGCTCCGCCGAGCTTGTCCCACGCCGCCTTCATCGCGCCCCGGACGATCACCGCACCGTAGTCGGGGGTCCAGAAGATCACCGGGTTGTCGGCTGCGGCGAAGGTACTGATCCGGCTGTTCGGCCCCAGGCCGCCTTCGGCCTCGCTTGCGGTCGGGAAGCCCAGATCGCCCTCCGGGCCGCCGACGCTCTCGTACTTCTCCAGAAGCTGACCGGTGATGGCGTTGGCCCCGGTGGCGGGGCTGTAGAAGATCTTGCCCCCGGCGAAGTTCTGCCCGACGCCACCGTCGCCGATCGGGTATTGGTCACCGTCCTTGGCGCCCAGCGGTCCCATCGCACCACCGGCGGCCCGGCGCGCCATCGCGATCGCCGAGGCCGGATCCGCGGGCACGTCCAGACCACCGAGTTGATCCGCCAGCTCGGGCGGCACCGTGGTGAAGGCCTTGGTCTTGCGGTTCCAGGAGATCTCCCCGCCGGTGAACTTCTGCGCGTTGACATCGCCGTCGAAAGACTCGTCCTCGGCAGGAACGCCGAGGACCCCGGCCGAGCCGCCGAGCTTGTCCCACGCGGCGTTGATGGCACCGCGCACCACGTGGGCGCCGGTGGCCGGAGTCCAGAAGATCACCGGGTTGTCAGGTGCGCTGAATGTCGAGTTGCGGCTGTCCGCAGCCCGCCCGGGGCCCTCGTCGATGGTGGGGAATCCCAGGTCGCTGTCGGCCGCGCCGCCCAGCGATTCGTATTTCTCCAGGATCGCGCCCTGCATGAAGTGGGCGCCGGTCGCCGGGGTGAAGAACATCTTGCCCCCGGAGAAGTTCTGCGCGAAGCCCGAACCCGCCGCAACCACGTCGCCCTGCCGTGGCCCGAGCGGGCCGCCGTCGCCACCGGTGGCCTCCCAGGCGGCGGTGATCGCGGCGTCGGCATCCGACTCCGGGGTGGCCGACGCCACCGCGGGCACCATCAAACCAGCGACTATGAATGCGAGCAGGCTGACCGCCAGCCGCCATACGGCCGCGTTCAGCCTCGCTCCCGGCCTAGTCATGCGCCCTCCCCGCTCGTTCGGCAAAGTTTCCTTGGAAATGTCCCGCCCGACAACTCTGCTTCAGCACGTGACGATAACCAAGGGACGTGGCCGAGCTCAGGCAAAAAAGCCGCAATATCTGGGTCAAATACCCCGAAATCGAGCGTTTTGGGGCCTTGCGCGGGGCTGACCGTCGATTTTCACACCCCCAGGCTGCGTCCGATGATCTCCTTCATGATCTCGGTGGTGCCGCCATAAATCGTCTGCACCCGCGCATCGAGGTAAGCCCGGGCCACCGGGTATTCACGCATGTAGCCGTAACCACCGTGCAGCTGGAGGCAGCGGTCGATGAGGTCGACCTGCTTCTCGGTGGAGTACCACTTGGCCATCGCGGCCTGCTCCACGGTGAGCTTCTCATCGAGATGCAGCCGGATGAATTCGTCGACCATCATCCGGACCACGGTGGCCTCGGTGGCCAACTCGGCGAGCAGGAACCGGCTGTTCTGGAAGCTGCCGATGGGCTTGCCGAACGCCTTGCGCTCCTTGGTGTACTGCACCGTCTGCTCCAGCACCGACTCCATCGCCGCGGCAGCCATGATCGCGATCGAGATGCGTTCCTGCGGCAGGTTCTGCATCAGGTAGACGAAACCCTGCCCCTCCTCACCGAGCAGATTCTCCACGGGCACCTTGACGTCGACGAACGACAACTCGGCCGTGTCCTGGGCGTCCAGGCCGATCTTGTCCAGGTGGCGGCCCCGTTCGAAGCCCTCCATACCGCGCTCGACGACGAGCAACGAGAAACCCAGCGCGCCTTTGTCGGGGTCGGTTTGGGCCACGACGATCACCAGGTCGGAGTGGATGCCGTTGGTGATGAACGTCTTCGAGCCGTTGAGCACGTAGTGGTCGCCGTCGCGGACCGCGCGGGTCTTGATGCCTTGCAGGTCGCTGCCGGTACCGGGCTCGGTCATTGCGATCGCCGTGATCAATTCACCCGTGCAGAACTTGGGCAGCCAGCGCTGCTTCTGCTCCTCGTTGGCCAGCCGGAGCAGGTAGGGCGCGACGACGTCGTTGTGCAGACTGAAGCCGATGCCGCTGTAGCGCCCGGCCACGGTCTCCTCGCAGACGATCGTGTTGTACCGGAAGTCGGCGTTGCCGCCACCGCCGTACTCCTCGGGCACCGCCATGCCGAGAAAGCCCTGCTTGCCGGCCTCCAGCCAGACCCCACGATCGACGATCTTGTCCTTTTCCCACTGGTCGTGGAACGGCGCGACGTGGCGTTCCAGGAATGCCCGGTACGACTCGCGGAACAGCTCGTGCTCGGGCTCGAACAACGTACGGTCGTACTTCACAACACTGCCCATGGGGTGATACCTCCGGTACCGGTTACGTGGTCGGGGTCAACCTATACCAACCGGATGGTTGGGCTGTCCGGGGAGGGGCGAGACCGCCCGTAAACTCTGGCCATGCCCCAGTCCCCCACGAGCCTTGCGCACTGGGGCGCCTTCACCGCGGACGTCGCCGACGGCGACATCGTCGGGGTCACGCCGATGCCCGGCGACGCGGATCCCTCGCCCCTTCTGGGAAATCTGTCGGGCTCGATCCGACACCGCTCGCGCATAGCCGGGCCGGCGGTGCGACGCGGGTGGCTGCGCGACGGTCCGGGGCCCAGCACCGAACGGGGCGCCGACGAATACGTCGCACTGACCTGGGACGAGCTGACCGAGTTGCTGGCCGGCGAACTGCGCCGCGTCGTGGACACCTACGGCAACGAGGCGATCTACGGCGGTTCGTACGGCTGGGCCAGTGCCGGCCGGTTCCACCACGCCCAGAGCCAGGTGCATCGCTTTCTGAAGATGCTCGGCGGCTATACGTCCTCACGCCATTCCTACAGCTTGGGCGCCACCGGGGTGATCATGCCGCGGGTGGTCGGCACCCATGACGACCTGTTCAAACGCTCCACGGCCTGGGAGGTCATCGCCGAACACACGGATCTGCTGGTGTGTTTCGGCGGCCTGGCCCCGAAGAACACCGGCATCAACCACGGTGGCACCACGGCGCATCCGGCTCGCGATGCGCTGCACCGGTTTCGTGCCCGCGGCGGACAGATCGTGTCGTTGAGCCCGCTGCGCGACGATGTCGACGGCGATTGCCAATGGCTGGCGCCGATTCCGGGCACCGATGTGGCGGTGATGCTCGCGCTGGCCTACGTGTTGGTCACCGAGGGCTTGGCCGACCTCGATTTCCTGGACACGTACTGCACCGGCTATCCGCGGTTCGAGCGCTATGTGCTGGGCCGCGACGACGGCATCGCCAAGACCCCGCAATGGGCATCGGCGCTCAGCGGTCTGCCGGCCGAACAGCTGAGGTCGCTGGCCCGGCAGATGGCCGCCTCGCGCACCCTGGTCACGGTCAGCTGGTCGCTGCAACGGGTGCGCCACGGCGAGCAGGCGCCCTGGATGGGCCTGACCCTGGCCGCGATGCTCGGCCAGATCGGCCTGCCCGGAGGCGGTTTCGGGCACGGCTACGGATCGATGAACGAGCCGGGGCTCGCGCCGCTGCGGTGCCGCCTGCCGGTCCTGCCGCAGGGGCCCAACCCGGTCCAGACGTTCATCCCGGTCGCAGCGGTCAGCGATATGTTGCTGCACCCGGGTGAGCCGTTCGACTACAACGGCCTGCAGCTGCGGTATCCGGACATCAAGTGCGTGTACTGGGCCGGCGGCAACCCGTTCCACCATCACCAGAACATCCCGAGGCTGCGCCGCGCCCTGTCGCGGGTGGACACCATCGTGGTGCACGACCCGTACTGGACGGCGATGGCCAAACACGCCGACATCGTGGTGCCCTCGACCACTGCCTACGAGCGCGAGGACTATTCGGGTTCGCGCAACGACCCACTGCTGGTGGCCATGCGGGCGCTGGCCCAACCGTATGCCGATTCCCGCGACGACTACACCACGTTCTCGGCCCTGGCCGAGCGACTCGGCTTCGGAGAGCGGTTCACCGAGGGCCGCACCGCCCGCGAGTGGCTGGTGCACATGTATGAGAAATGGGCCGCCAGTCTGGATTTCGACGTCCCTGCCTTCGAGGAGTTCTGGACCACCGGACAGGTGCGGCTGCCCACCGAACCCGGATTGACCTTGCTCGCCGATTTCCGCGCCGACCCGATCGGGCACCGGCTCGGTACGCCGAGCGGGCGCATCGAGATCTTCTCGGCCGACATCGACGGTTTCGGTTATCCCGACTGCGTCGGCCACCCCCGGTGGTACGGACCGACGGAATGGTTGGGCGGCTCGCGGGCCGCTCACTATCCCCTGCATCTGCTGGCCAATCAACCCGCCAGCCGCTTACACGGCCAACTCGACGGCGGTGCCACCAGCCAGTCGTCGAAAGTGCAAGGCCGCGAACCGATCCGCATCCACCCCGACGACGCATCGGCGCGCGGGCTCTCCGATGGCGACGTGGTGCGGGTGTTCAACGATCGCGGGGCGTGCCTGGCCGGAGTGGTGATCGACGACCGGCTGCGCCCGGCTGTCGTGCAACTGTCCACCGGGGCGTGGTTCGACCCGGCCGATCCGGCCGACCCCGACGCGATGTGTGTGCACGGCAACCCCAACGTGCTCACCGAGGACATCGGCACGTCTGCGCTGGCGCGCGGCTGCACGGGCGCGCATGTCCTGGTGCAGATCGAGAAGTTCGACGAATCCCTGCCCCCGATCCGGGCTCATGACCCGCCGGTCATCATCGTGCGATAACTCGCTGCACGGCAACCACTTTCGCTGTTTCACGGTGAATTTTTGGGTGCCGGTGCAAAGATCCCTTCAGCGCTGACGGTGTCGTCAGCAGAAGGAGACCCGGGCTCGATGCGATTCTCACCCCGTTCAGCTGCCAGGACCCTGCTGGTCGGCGCCGTGGCCCTGTCCGGAACCGTAGCCATCGGCCTGACGCCGGTGGGAACAGCCGCACTGGGCTTGGTCGTCGCGACGACACCGCTGGTCGTGCCGGGGACCGGAACCCCGAACCCGCAGGACTCCACCAATTACCTGGCCAACGCGGTGGACTACTACGTCCAACCGAGCGGGAGCTGTGGCGTCGAGGGCTGTGCCGCTGCGGTACCGATCCCTTACATCGCCCAGTTCTGGCCGTTTCCGTTCGAAGGCTGGGGAGGGCTTGAGGGCGCCAAGTGGAACGTCTCGGTCGCCAGTGGGGTCACCCGGCTGACCAGCGAACTCGTCGGCGACAACAACCCGAGTGCAGCCCATCCGGTGACCGTCTTCGGCTACTCGCAAGGCGCCACGGTGGCCGGCATCGTCAAAGCCAACCTGGCCGACCTGACCGACGAGCAGAAGCAGAATCTGAGCTTCGTGTTGATCGGTAACCCCAACCGGCCCGATGGCGGCCTCTTCGAGCGGTTGGCGATCCTGGGCACCGTCCCCATCCTCGATGCGACGTTCGGCCAACCGACGCCGACCGACACGGGTATCGAGACCCACGACATCGCTCTTCAATACGACGGCGTCGCCGACGCGCCGTCGTGGGTGCTCAATCCACTGGCCTTGGCGAACGCGCTGGCCGGTTTCGAGTACGTGCACGGCACCTACCTGGATCCCCGCGGCGACGACCCGGAAACGGCAACCCCCTACGGCTATACCCCCGAACAGGTACAGGCCGCGATCGCGAACGCAAAGGCGAACTGCACCGCCGCGACCCATTGCCAGAAAGTCGACGGCAGCGACACGTACTACATCACGCTGCCGGCCAAGACACTGCCGATCATGCAACCGTTGCTGGACCTCGGTGCGGCCACCGGCACGTCAGCCGTGGTGATTCCGCTCGTCGACCTGGTCTCACCGCTGGCGCAGACGCTGATCGAAACGGGTTACACCCGAACCGATTACAGCAAGCCGACGCCGTTTCAACTGCTGCCCAAGGTCAATCCTGTCAAGCTGGTCGGTGACCTCGTCAACGACATCCCCGAAGGGGTCAAGGCGGCGCTGAACCCGGGCCTGGACCCGCTGCCCGGATGGACCGACCCGACCCAGTCCGGCGATTCGGCCGACACGGCCCGAGTGCAGCAGCGCCAGGACGTGATGATCGCCTCGGTGCAGGACGACTCGCTCACGCCGGCACCGGAACGCCAGCGCCCGCGGCTGACCTCGACCATCGAGCCGAAAGACGGTTCGGCCGAGCCGCAACGCCCGTCGCTACCGAAGACGTCGGGCCTCAAGGCCCATCCGGTCCGCGACTTCGCCAGGTCGATCGGCACGAACGTCCGCAAGGCGTTGGGGCAGGACACCGGAACGGGCACCGCGAAGGACACGTCGAAGGACACTTCAAAGGTCTCCGCGAAGGACACCAGCACGAAACACCAGAAGAAAAAGGAGTCCAAGTCTGCCGCGTGATCGGCAGGAGACCCTACGCGCTGGAGAACGTGGTGAACTCGCGCAGGCTGGCCGCCAGCGCCAGGGGTACTCGCGCCTTGATCCGGGTGCCGTCGGCGGTGTGCTCGGTGGCGTCCACCCGGCCGTCGGCGTGTATCCGCGCGACCAGATCGCCCCGGTCGTAGGGGATCGTCACATCGACCGTGGCGTCGGTGGGGGCGATCATCTCGCTCATCTTGGCGCGCAACCGGTCCAGGCCCTCACCGGTCTGGGCGGAGACGAACACCGCATCCGGCAGCGCACGCCGCAGTGCGGCCAACCCGACATCGGTGGCCGCGTCGATCTTGTTGACCACCAACAACTCTGGTGGCGGCGCGATGCCGTACTCGGCGACCACCTCGTTGACCACCTGACGGACCGCATTGATCTGGGCCAGCGGTTGGCTGTCGGAGCCGTCCACCACGTGGACCAGCAGGTCGGCGTCGACCACCTCTTCGAGGGTGGAGCGGAACGCCTCGACCAGCTGGGTGGGCAGGTGCCGCACGAAACCGACCGTGTCGGTCAGGACGAACGGCCGCCCGTCGTCGAATTCCCCACGGCGAGTGGTGGGTTCGAGGGTGGCGAACAGTGCGTTCTCCACCAGGACCCCGGCCCCGGTCAGCGCGTTGAGCAGGCTCGACTTGCCGGCATTGGTATAGCCGACGATGGCGATCGACGCGGCATCCGAGGACAGCCGCCGGCTGCGCTGGGTGTCGCGGATCTTCTTCATGTCACGGATCTCGCGGCGCAGCTTGGCCATCCGCTCACGAATACGGCGACGGTCGGTTTCGATCTTGGTCTCGCCGGGGCCGCGGGTGCCCACACCGCCGCCGGCCCCACCGGCACGGCCACCGGCCTGACGTGACATCGATTCACCCCAGCCGCGCAGCCGGGGCAGCATGTACTCCATCTGGGCCAGCGACACCTGCGCCTTGCCCTCCCGGCTGGTTGCGTGCTGGGCGAAGATGTCCAGGATCAGCGCGGTGCGGTCGATGACCTTGACCTTGACCACTTTCTCCAGCGAGTTGAGCTGTGCGGGCGAGAGTTCACCGTCACAGATGACGGTGTCGGCGCCGGTGGCCAGCACGATCTCCCGCAGTTCGGCCGCCTTGCCCGAGCCGATGTAGGTGGACGGGTCCGGCTTGTCGCGGCGTTGGATGAGCCCTTCGAGCACTTCCGAGCCTGCGGTCTCGGCCAGTGCCGCGAGCTCGGCCAAGCTGGCATCGGCATCGGCCGCGCTGCCTTCGGTCCAGACCCCGACCAGAACCACCCGTTCCAGTCTCAGCTGCCGGTATTCGACCTCGGTGACGTCGGTGAGTTCGGTGGACAGGCCGGCCACGCGGCGCAGTGAGGCGCGGTCTTCCAGCGCCAGCTCACCGGTGCTGGGGGTGACGGGATGTTCTGGATGAGTCATATGTACATACAGGTTGTCACGTGGATTGCGCCGCGCGCATCCCATTTAGCTGTGAGCAGCGTTCCACCACGGCTCGGCCAGCTCCCCTCGGGCCACCAGCACCGACGGACCCCGCAGGTAGCTGGTGGACTCGGTGATCGTGACGGTGACCTCCCCGCCGGGGATCCGCACCCGCAGCGTCCCGGTATCGGCGCCGTCATGGGCCAGCGCCGCCAGCGTGGCCGCGACGGTGCCCGTGCCGCAAGAGCGGGTTTCACCGACCCCACGCTCGTGCACCCGCATCGACACCGCCCCGTCGACCGGAGCGGTCAGGATCTCCACGTTGACCCCGTCGGGAAACAGCTGCGTGTCGAAGGACACCGGCGCCGCGACATCGAGGGCAGCCAGCTCGGATTCACCGAGCCCGACGCAGGCGAGATGAGGATTGCCCACGTCCACGGCGACACCGCTGAAGCTGCGGCCGCCGACCACCGCCGTCCCGGTGCCGAACCGGTTGGCCTTGCCCATTTCGACGGTGACGTCCGCCGTCGTGGCGTCGGCGCTGTGCAGCACCACCGGACGTGGCCCGGCCAGCGAGCCGACCACGAACTCGTCAGCCGATTCCAGCCCCGCGGCGCGCAGGTAGTGCGCGAACACGCGGACGCCGTTGCCGCACATCTGCGCGAGGGACCCGTCGGCGTTGCGGTAGTCCATGTACCAGTCCCCGGCCGCGACACCGTCGGGCAACCGGTCGAACACCCCGGCGGCCTGTGCGGCGCCGGCGGTGGTCACCCGCAGCACGCCGTCGGCGCCGAGCCCGCGACGGCGGTCGCACAACGCGGCCACTGCGGAGGGCGTCAGCGACAGCGCGGCGTCGAGGTCGGGCAACACCACGAAGTCGTTCTGCGTGCCATGCCCTTTGACGAAGGCAACCCCGGAGATCACCTGATCAGGATACGTGCCGCCACACCCGCAGCACGTCGTCCACCAGGTCGGGCGCCGCGCCGTCCAGCCACACCACCCGATGGTCGCGGCGGAACCAGGACCGCTGCCTGCGGACATAGCGCCGGGTGCCGATGAATGTGGGTTCGCGCGCTGCGGCGCCATCTCCCCCGGCGTCCAGGTCGGCG